>DOON01000275.1:1853-16776 GCA_003514865.1 Clostridiales bacterium | reverse complement strand
GCGATGCTCTTATCCTTTGCAATTGGATTGTTTATTTTCTATGTATACAAAAAGACGTTCGCGGGAGTTATGTATTCGGCGTCCTTCGGAGTATCAATAATGGCAATGTCATTGATTACAACTCTTGTTATTTTGGCTGTAACATCTAACGTAATACTTTCTTTGGGAATGGTAGGTGCTCTTTCGATTGTGCGTTTCAGAACGGCAATTAAGGAACCTCTTGATATTGCATTTCTTTTCTGGTCCATAACTGCCGGTATAGTTATAGGTGCAGGACTTATTCCACTTGCAGTTATAGGGTCAGTAATTATTGGAATTGTGCTGCTTGTGTTTGTAAATAAAAAAAGTACGGACACACCATATATCATTGTGATTAACCTTACGGATGACGAGGCGGAAAACGGAGCAATGTCCATGATAAAATCCAAAACGAAAAAGTCTCTGATTAAGGCCAAGACGGTTTCTCACAACGGCATAGAGCTGACGGTAGAAGTAAGATTGCTTGATATGTCGGCCAAATTGGTAAATGAGCTGCTTGCGGTAAAAGGTGTAAACAATGTATGCCTTGTGAGCTATAACGGCGAATATACGGCATAAGCATACGAAATTGAGGTGAGAGCATGATACAAAGCAGAAGGATAAATGTAATTGTTGCGATTTCCGTGCTTCTATCCCTGATTGTAAGTATTTTTCTTGTTGTAATGGGAAACATTCAGAAAGAAGACAAGGATACAAGAACAGAACCTTTGTATGCATCAAAATTATTCGGCACAGATATAATTTCTGTAGAAATCATTGCAGATGAAGACGAGTGGCAGGAAATGCTGGAAAATGCAATGAACGAAGAATTTATAATGGCTGATGTAATCGTAAACGGTACGAAGTTTGAAAAGGTGGGAATACGGCCTAAGGGAAACTCAAGTCTTAGTCAGGTAGCTCAGTCTGACAGTCAGAGATATAGCTTCAGGCTTCAGTTTGACAAATATGTCAAGGGGCAGACATGCTTTGGGTTAACAAGTTTTGTTGTAAATAACATGCTTGGAGATAATACTTATATGAAGGAATATATCTCCTACGACCTTATGAAAGAAATCGGCGTGGATGCACCGTATTTTGGGTTTTCAAACATAAGTATAAACGGCAAAGACTGGGGTCTTTATCTTGCGGTGGAGCTTTATAACGACAGCTATGAACAGCGTGTATTCGGAGATACAACAGGTATGCTTTATAATGTGAAGAGCATGGATATGGGAGGAAACAATGCTGATGGCAATGCCGGACGTATGCCAGGTGCAGTACCGGATGGAGCATTCCCTGCAGCACCTGACGGGGGCGGTGACGGTAACTTTACTCCTGACATGGAGAAAAATATTAAGGGTGAATTTTCAGGTGAGGGCATCCGCTTTGAAGGCAGACAGCCGGGAGGAATGGGCGGAGGAAGAGGCAGCAACGGAGGAAGTTTAGAATATTCCGATGATAATGTCTCGAGCTACAGTGCAATATTCAACAATGTATTCGGCAAAGGAACGGAAGCAGATTATAAGAGAGTGATTAAAGCTTTAAAGGCGTTGAATGAAGGAAGGGACCTGGAAGAATACTTTGATGTTGACCAGATTTTGCGCTATCTTGCCGCACACACAATCGTAGTAAATTTAGACAGCTACTCTTCCAGTATGGCACAAAATTATTATATTTATGAAAAAGACGGGGAATTGACAGTATTGCCATGGGACTATAATCTTTCATGGGGAGGGTTCCAGAGCGGAAATGCATCAGATGTTATTAACTTTCCTATTGATACGCCGGTAAGCGGCGTTGAGATGTCAAGCCGCCCGCTGATAGAAAGACTGTTTGAAAACGAAGAATATTTAAGCAGATATCATGAATATTTGCAGGAGCTGGTTGATAAATACTTTGCAGACGGAAGATTTGAAGCTAAAATTAATGAGATTTCAGCCTTGATTGATGAATATGTCAAAAATGATGCTACCGCATTTTGTACGTATGAGCAGTACAAGACAGCAGTTTCTTCGTTTAACCTTTTAGGCAGTCTGAGGGGTGAAAGCGTACAGGGACAGCTTGACGGGACCATTGCAAGTACGGCATCAGGTCAGAAGGAAGATCCCGGTACTCTGATTTTATCAGGAGACTTAAAGCTTTCAGATCTGAGCAGCATGATGGGAGGAAGAGGTCAAAGAAACAGCGAAGGATTTGGAGCACAAGATATATTTACTAACGGTATGAACAATATTCAGGCAGGCAGAGGCCCGGGAAGACAGCAGGATCAAGACATCAATTCAGGATTCATTCAGAACCGGCAGCAGGCAGGTAACTACAAATATTTGATTTTAGCAGGTGCACTGATGGGGGTATTAGTCACTTCAATATTGCTCGCTGCAAGGCTGAAAAGGAACTATTAATTTGCTTTGATGAGGTTTTATGATATAATTGCTAATTACAGGAAATGGAGGTGAAGCCGGCGCGAACGGCATGTTAAATGGCAAAAATTCTTATATGCGATGATGAATCAGGGCTCAGAGCAGTCATAAAAAGATATGCTACCTTCGAAGGCCATGAGGTCACTGAAGCTGGTGACGGTATGGAGGCTGTTGAGCTGTGCAGGAATGAAAGCTTTGATATAATTATTATGGACATAATGATGCCTGAGCTTGACGGATTTTCGGCAGTCAAGGAAATCCGGAAAATGTCGGATACACCGGTAATAATGCTGTCGGCAAGAGGCGAAGAGTATGACAAGGTTCTGGGCTTCGAAATGGGAATTGACGATTATGTTGTGAAGCCATTTTCATCCAAGGAAATAATGCTTAGAGTCAATGCAATTTTGCGCCGTACCGCCAGGAGTGATTCATCGGTCGAGAATAGTGATGGTCATATTGTTTTCAAAAAAGAAGGGCTCATTGCGGATATAACCGCTTACAGGGTGATTATTGACGGTAGGCAGGCAGACATGGCCCCAAAGGAATATGATTTGCTGTTTTTCCTGATACGAAATAAAAATATTGCGGTTCCGAGAGAAAAAATATTGACGGAAGTATGGGGTTACGATTATTACGGAGATGACAGAACCCTTGATACTCATATGAAGCTTTTGCGAAAATCCCTCGGTCCATACGCATATTTTATAACTACCATAAGAGGATTGGGGTATAGATTCGATGGATAAATTAAAACTTAAATGGAAAATATTCGCTTTTCTCTTGGGATTCTGTGCTCTTCTGCTGATTATTTTATGGCTTTTTCAAACAGTTTTTTTAACGGACATGTACAAAATAATCAGAAAAAATGAAATAAAAAAGGCTATTGCTCTTGTGGAAGAAAATATAGACAGTGCAGGACTGCAAACAGTATTGAACAATCTTGAGGCAGGCAAGGTAATTATTGTAATGCCGGCAAAGGAGTTTGCACCACCCGAAAGGATGATGCAGAACGACCGAGGCAGGCGTCCGCCGGAAACCATAACCGAAACAAAGGAGTTTATATTGCAGGATGGAAGAACCATATCCCTGACATTTAACGCAATGATAACACCTGTTGACGCAACGGTTTCCACCCTGCAGCTTCAGCTGTATATTATTACGGGAATTATGCTTTTGCTTGCAGTGCTGATTGCCGTGGCAATATCCGTACGTATTTCAAGGCCTATTGAGGAAATTAACAAAAGTGCCAAGATACTTGCTTCGGGATGCTATGATACATCATTTGAAGGACATGGTTTTCTGGAAATAAGAGAACTGTCTGATACCTTGAATATAGCTGCATCGGAATTATCCAAGGTGGAAAAACTAAGAAAAGAGCTGATGGCAAATATTTCTCATGACTTGCGGACACCTCTTGCACTGATATACAGCTATGCTGAAATGATGCATGACTTTCCCGATGAAATCAGCGCCGAGCAGACAGAAATCATAATGAAGGAAGTTGAGAGGCTGAACTCTCTTGTTAAGGACGTAATGGATGTTTCACGTATGGAAACGGGTACAATTGAAATGAACAGGGAGTTGTACAACCTGACTCATAGCTTGAAGGCCACAACAATGCGCATGGCTGAGCTTGTTAAAAAAGACGGGTACACTATAAATTTTGAAAGTAAAGATGATGTATTTGTTGTTGCTGATGAGGTGAAAATTACTCAGGCATTTTACAACCTGCTGCTAAATGCAATCACGCATGGCGGAAGTGATAAAAATGTAACTGTCCGTCAAAGTGTATCCGGTGATTTTGTGAAGATAGAGGTCGAAGACAGCGGAGAAGGAATTACCGGCGAAGATTTGCCGCATATATGGAACCGGTACTACAAGGTGGATAAAAAGCACAGACGGGGTATAACCGGAACTGGGCTCGGACTTTCCATTGTAAAGAAAATTGTGGATCTTCATGAGGGAAGCTGCGGTGTTGAATCGGAGCCTGGAAGGGGAAGCATTTTTTGGATTATGCTGAAAGCTAAAAAGAAATGAGGTTTATATGAAAAAAATTATTACATTGAATATTAAATTTAATTTTCAGAATACGGAGGATTATATATACCCCGTAGTTTTGCGTGATGATAAAGAGATGATTTTGGTTGATTGCGGATATATAGGATTCATGCCGATGATTGAAAATGCATTTTCTAATGAGGGTTTGGAAATGAAGGACTTGACAAAAATAATAATTACACACCACGACCATGACCATATGGGTTCCCTGTGTGCAATAAAGGAAAAATATCCTCATGTAAATATTATTTCAAGCAGGGAGGAGAAACCCTTTATTTCCGGGGAAATGAAAGCCATCCGTTTGGAGCAGGCAGAAAAGCTTCAGGAAACATTAACTGATGAGCACAAGGCTTTCGGGCAGGCTTTTTGCGAAATGCTCAGAAGGGTGGAACCATGCAGTGTCGATATGACTGTCAATGGAGGAGAAATGTTTGACTGGTGCGGTGGGTGTGAAATAATTGATACTTCGGGTCATACTCCGGGACATATTTCATTGTTTCTCAAGGAGCACGACNNCGTGGCAAATCCGCAGTATGCTTTTGATTTAAAGAAGGCGGAGGAATCTCTTATTAAATTAATGGAGTATAAGGCTGATACGTATATATGCTACCACGGAGGAACTTATAAAAATATATAATCAATGTTCAGCAACTTTATGTGATAAATTAGGCATTTATCTAAAGTTAACGGAGGTATTATGAAAGAAAACAAATATGATGATGATGCGTTTTTCGATAAATACAGCGAAATGAAGCGTTCGGTGGAAGGACTTAGCGGTGCAGGGGAGTGGCAGGAGCTAAAAAAGCTGCTGCCTGATTTCAAGGGACTTAAGGTTCTCGATTTAGGCTGCGGTTATGGGTGGCATTGTATATATGCCGCAGAGCAGAGAGCGGAGCTCGTTTTGGGAACAGATATATCAACAAAAATGCTTGAGGTTGCCCAGGTCAAAACTAATTTTTCGGAAGTGAGCTACTTGTGCTGTGCCATGGAGGATTTGGTGCTTGAAGAAAATAGCTTTGATGTTGTTATAAGCTCATTGGCATTGCACTATGTTGCTGATTACAAAAATTTGGTTAAAAACATTTACAGATGGCTGACACCAAACGGAAAGTTGATTTTTTCGGTGGAGCATCCTGTTTTTACCGCCTATGGTACACAGGATTGGTATTATGGAGCAAATGGTGAGATATTGCATTTTCCTGTGGATAACTACTATTATGAAGGAAAACGCAGCACTATATTTTTGGGTGAGACGGTTGAAAAATATCATCGTACGGTTACGACATACTGCAATACACTTCTTGAAGAAGGTTTCACGATAAAAAATATTGTTGAGCCTCAGCCTCCCGAGGATATGATGGGTATTTCGGGAATGAGGGATGAAATGCGTAGGCCAATGATGCTTTTAATATCGGCTGTGAAGAATTAATGGATAGATTGTATTTTGGAAAAGCGCTTTACGGCATGTAGGTTGACCGTAAAGCGCCTTTTTTAATTATTTTTACCATTTACCATAAAACACGAATCAAAGTGTTTGTACCGTATGTCAGAATTGTTCCCACATTAACCACGTTTGAATAACTGACTTCAGACAAGAGGCTCTTTGTTTTTTCCTTATTGTGCTCATATGTGCAATATTATTGTTGAAAATTACAGAAATATGAATTATTATAATCATATGTACAACACAAAATATCAAAAGATTACGCGGAATTTCCGAAAGAATGTCTGGAAACCATAAAAACTCTTTGAGCACAAATAATAATAACTACAGAGCTTCTGGGATTTTCTGAAATATCTGAAAATGCACTGAACAGTATCAGTTTGAGAGATACCTTTGCGGATGTCGAGAGACAAATCGCAAATGCAAAGAAATTTGTGCAGAATATAAAATATTAAAATATCAGGAAGCGGGGTTCATATGGAATACAGAATAGAACATGATACCATGGGTGAGGTAAGGGTACCTGCCGATAAATACTGGGGGGCTCAGACACAGAGAAGTTTGGAAAATTTTAAAATTGGCAGAGAGAAAATGCCTGTGGAAATAGTACGTGCCTTTGGAATTTTAAAAAAGGCCGCTGCATTGGCGAATTTAAGGTTGGGTATGCTTGATGAAAAGAGAGCATCGATTATTTCTTCCGCCTGTGATGAAATAATAAGAGGTGAACTTGATGACCAGTNNACCAGTTTCCTCTTGTGGTATATCAGACGGGCAGCGGAACCCAGTCCAATATGAATGCAAATGAGGTAATTACTAACAGGGGAAACGAAATTGCTGGAGAAAAGCTGCTGCATCCCAACGATCATGTGAATAAATCACAGAGCTCAAATGATACATTTCCCACAGCCATGCATGTTGCTGCTCTGATTGCCGTGGAAGACCACTTGCTTCCGTCAATTGCAGAATTAGAGGAAACACTGAAAAAATTAGAAAAAGAAAATAAGAATATAATAAAAATAGGAAGAACTCATCTGCAGGATGCAACACCTCTTACACTGGGGCAGGAAATCAGCGGATGGAAGGAAATGTTGTCTGAGTCCGAAAAAATGATAAAGCTGTCACTTGATGGTATCAGCAAGCTTGCCATCGGAGGAACAGCCGTGGGTACAGGACTTAATGCACACCATGATTTCGGCAAAATCGTTGCGGAGGAAATAAGCATTATAACCGGCAGGAAGTTTGAGTCGCAAAAAAACAAATTTCATTCATTGACGAGCAAGGATGCATTGGTTTTTTGCCACGGAGGAATCAAGGCTCTTGCCTGCAACCTTATGAAGATAGCTAATGATGTGAGATGGCTGGCAAGCGGACCGAGGTGCGGTATAGGAGAGCTCATCATACCGGAAAATGAACCGGGAAGCTCCATCATGCCGGGGAAGGTAAATCCCACACAGTGTGAGGCCCTGTCAATGGCATGCGTGCAGGTAATGGGAAATGATACCGCAATAGGAATAGCGGCTTCACAGGGAAATTTTGAATTAAATGTATATATGCCTGTGCTCATACATAATTTTCTTGAATCCGTTGACCTTATGGCCACTGCCATGATATCATTCAATGAAAATTGTGCTGTGGGCATAAAGGCCAATAAAAAGAAGATAAAGGAAAATCTGGAGCAGTCTCTCATGCTGGTTACTGCTTTGAATCCGTACATAGGATATGAAAATGCCGCAAAGGTTGCAAAGTTAGCACACAAGGAAAATATCACATTAAAAGAAGCTGCCGTAAAAATGAAGCTCATGACAGAAGAGGAGTTTGACAAGGCGGTAATTCCTTCAAATATGATAAGGCCTTTGTAATATAAATATAAACGGAGGTAGGACAGTGGATAAAACTTATGCTTTAGAAAAACACGCTGAATGGATGGGCAAAATAGAGGTGGTGACAAGGGCTCCAATAAACAACAAGGCGGAGCTCGCCGTTGCATATACGCCGGGAGTTGCGGAGCCCTGCCTTGAAATAGCCAGGGATGAGATGCTTGCCTATGAATATACGAGAAAAGGGAATTTGGTTGCCGTAATAACCGACGGAACTGCAGTTCTTGGACTCGGTGATATAGGGCCAAGTGCCGCGATGCCTGTAATGGAAGGCAAATGTGCATTGTTTAAGAGATTTGCCGGAATTGATGCAATTCCCATTTGTATTGATTCAAAAGATCCTGAGGTTATCATCAACACAGTTGCAAATATATCCAAGAGCTTTGGTGGAATAAATCTCGAAGACATATCAGCTCCAAGATGCTTTGAAATAGAAGAAGCATTGAAAAAAATATGCAATATCCCAGTATTTCATGATGACCAGCATGGGACTGCAATTGTTACCTCAGCGGGATTGCTGAATGCCGTGAGATTTACAAAGAAAAAGATGGGACAGCTGAAAATAGTAATAAGCGGGGCCGGATCCGCAGGAATATCTATAGCAAAATTATTCATACAGATGGGCTTTGGAGAGATTATCATGTGCGGAAGCAAGGGTCTTATATATGATGGTGCACCATATAACAACAGTGCCCAGCAGGAAATATCAAAGGTAACAAACAGAAACAAGCTTGAAGGAACACTGGCAGATGCCATGAAGGGTGCTGATGTATTTATAGGAGTATCGAAGCCAAATATAGTTTCAAAAGACATGGTTGCGTCGATGTCAAAGGACCCGATTATTTTTGCTCTGGCAAATCCTGTTCCGGAAATTATGCCTGATCTGGCAAAGGAAGCAGGGGCGGCTGTGGTGGCAACAGGCAGAAGCGACTTCCCTAACCAGGTTAATAATGTATTGGTATTCCCTGGAATATTCAAGGGCGTTTTGTCTGTACGCTCCAAAGTAATAACCGATTCCATGAAGGAGGCTGCAGCAAGGGCAATAGCAGAGGTTATAAAGGACGATGAAATTTCAGCTGATTACCTGCTGCCTGACCCATTTAACCCTAATGTGGTGGAAGTGGTTGCAAAGGCTGTAGCTGATGAGGCAATACGCTTAGGAGAAAGCAGAATATAAATAATCAAATACTCTTCCGCAACATACGGGAAGAGTATTTTTTTTAAAATAGCTATAATTTTGATTTACATTTACAGTTCAATTGATTATAATAATTATATGCGGGTGTAGCTTAGTGGCAGAGTTCCGGCTTCCCAAGCCGGCCGTGTGGGTTCGATTCCCATCACCCGCTTTATTTAAAAGGCAAGTCTACAGACTTGCCTTTTACTTATTTCAGAAACCTGCTTGGTTTTCCCGTATGATACAGCGACAGTCTGTGCAACGCTCTTGTGCATGCCACATACAGCAGACGCTTGTCGTATTCGGTGCTGTAGTTTTTGCTGTCGGTTTTATAAATCAGGACCGCGTCAAATTCCAGGGCTTTTGCAAGGTATACGGGAACTATTATTATGCCTCCGATATTCTGCTCTCCCAAGTAATCTATGAGCTTTACATCTATTTTTGATTTAAGTCTGAAGAATAAATCGGAAGCCTCCTTCCTGTTTTTGCATATTACCGCTATTGAATTGAAGCCCTGAGATTTGTATTCATGAATATTTTTAATCATTTCATTTTCGAGGTCTTCAACATTCTGCTTGTGAATTACCTGCGGCTCTTCTTCATTGCGTCTGAAATACTCGGTGTTCATGCCTCCGTAGAGGAATTTCTCACTGAATTTGCTTATTTCATATGAGCTTCGGTAGCTTTTGTTCAGGAATATTTTATTGCTTCTTTCAAAGTTAAAAATTGATACTATATGATCATAAAAAGAAAGATCGTTTTTTCTGTCAACGGACTGGTTGATGTCTCCGACCACGGTGAACCGAGCGTCCTTGAACAGGTTCTTCAGCAGATGATAATGCATGAGATAATAATCCTGAGCTTCATCCACAATTACCTGCTTAATGCCGCTTAAGGAATCGGCTCCTTCTGCTCTCACCTTTAAATACATCATGGCTATTCCGTCAGCGTATGGAATGTTATACGGGTCAGTAACGGATTCATTTGTGAAATCAATAATCTCGTCAATATTATCCGGCAGAATCAGACCTTTTGCCAGCTTTTTAAATAATTCCCTGCTGCTGAACAGATTTTTGTATAAATCATAGCTGTTGAATTCTGTAAATTTTTTTATTCGGTTTAAAAGCATTGATGTTTCTTTGGCGGCGAGAACCCTTGAAAAGGCTTTTGTTTCAAATTCATGCAGCTTTGACCTGTTGACTGCTTCTTCTATTTTGCTTCTGCGGGCGTTTTTTCCGTCTCGGATTTTATCCATGATCCTGCTTTCAATGATTTTTAGCTTCTTAGCAGCAGGCATATTCAGCTTTCCGCTCAGCATGAAATCCTTTAAAAGCTGACGCGTTTCAATAATTTTACCGTCGAAGTACACATCCTCAAATGGTATGAGCTTCCTTTCGAAGTGCATGATAAAACGGTCTATTATTTTAAGGAAAACCTCAGAACCCTTAAATTCATCGCAGGCTCTCAAGAAATCTCTTTTTTCCTCTGTTTCAGAACATATTATATTTTCAAAATTTTCGCTCTTTGTTTTAACGGACAGCTTATTGTCAAAAAGTTTTACAAATATGTTTTCAAATGTATACTCGTTTATGTTGTCCTCGCCAAGCTCAGGAAGTACGCTTGAAATGTACTTTGAAAACAGAGTATTGGGAGATATGATAACAATATTGTTGGCAATAAGCTTGAGATTAAGGCCCTGATACAGCAAAAATGCGATTCTGTGCAGTGCAACGGAGGATTTTCCGCTTCCCGCCACTCCCTGCACAATAAGCAAATCATTATCTAAGTCACGTATGATCATGTCCTGTTGTTTTTGTATTGTTTCAACAATAGTCTTCATTTTGGAGGTCATATTTTTTGAAAGAGCCTCCATCAGCATTTCATCAACAATATTCACATTGCTGTCAAAAAAATATTCCAGCTTGCCCTTAGTTATTTTAAATTGCCTTTTAAGTGAGACGGCTCCTTTTATTATTCCGGATGGAGCTTTGTATTTAACAGGCCCGAGCTCTGAGCTGTAGTATACGCTTGAAATAGGCGCACGCCAATCATATACCGCTATTTCATGAGTATCCTCATCCATTAGGTTAAAAAGACCGATATATATTTTCTCGGTATCATCATATCCGTCCTCTGTGAAATCAATCCTTGCAAAATACGGGCTGTCAACCATTTTTTCATATTTAGCTATTCTTTTTTCAAGCTCTGTATAGCTGAATGTCTGGGAATTCAGCGCGCTTAAATACTGATTCAGGTCAGAGAGCTTATCAAAATCAGAAGAGGAGTGAGTTGTATTCTCCCACATTTCCTTTCGCGAGGCTATAAGGTCTAATTTTTGTTCCGCTAACTTCTCTGTTTCGACTTCCAATTTATATTTCAACAAGTCTGTTGTTTTTTCGAGATAATTGATTTCTTCCATATATTTTTCATTATATTCTGTCATTTTATATCCCCTTCTTGCACAAATAAGAACAAAATAATATTGATAATTAATAGATAATTATATCACATTATACATTATATGAAAAGAAAAAATTAATCATACTGCATATTAATTAAACTTAATTAATTTCTTTGTTTGTTATTGAACCAATAAATATATTATTCGCAATAAGACGATGTATAATTAAATACGTTGAAATATTTCTAAATTTTAACTTTTTTTACAAATATATAGATGACATTTAGTATATTTGTTGTATAATGTATACAGAGTATTATATGGTGAGGGGATAAAAATTGATTGGCGAGAAGATAAGAAGTATACGGAAAAGTAAGAAGTTGACCATCGTTGAACTGTCTGAAAAAATTAATGTAACATCGGGGTATATATCTCAAATTGAAAGAGATTTAATTTCTCCTTCCTTGGCAGTTTTAAAGAGGCTGTCAGAGGCCTTGGATGTGCCTCTATCAGCGCTTTTTGCGGAGGAAAGCAATAAAAATGTAATAACTATACCTCAGAATAAAAGGATAAAGGTAAAATTCGGAAACATCAATTCTGAACTGGAATTTATAACTCCAATATTAAATAATGATGATAAAATCAACAGTGTAGAGGCATTTTTATTTAAATTGAAGCCAAAAACATGGCTGAGCGAACATACTATAACTCATGGCGCAAAAGCATGTGTGTATATATTATCCGGAGAAATACAATGCCATATCGGAAATGAAATTTATGTCGTTTCAAAGGGAGACAGCATCTGTGTTCCGGAAAATAACGGACATGCTGTATTTAACAGCTGCAATGAGGAAACAGAGGCTTTGTGTATACTTTCTCCGGCTATACATTAATAAATATGGGGTAATACATGCTTGATATAAAGAGAATAAGAAACAATCCCGAGGAAATTGAAAAGCTTTTAAAAAGAAGAGGGCATGAGTTGTGCCTTGACAAAATTTTAGAATTAGATAAGCAAAGAAGAGAAAAGCTTACAGAGACGGAAAACATGAAGGCGGAGCAAAGAAGGGTTTCCGTCCGTGTTCCTACGCTCAGAAAACAAGGCTTGGATGTGGAAGATATACTTCTAAAGATGAAGGAGTTATCTGAAAAAATAAAGCTTCTTGATACTGAAATTAAGGAAATAGACACGGAAATAGAAAAAGAACTTATGAATATCCCCAATATACCAAATCCGGACATTGCGGTTGGAGAGTCAGATGCCGATAATAGAGAGATAAGAAGATGGGGAGAGCCGGAGAAATTCGATTATGAAACAAGGGCGCACTGGGATTTAGGCACTTCCCTCGGAATAATTGATTTTGAGAGAGCTTCAAAAATTACCGGTCCGAGATTCCCGTTGTTCAGGGGGGCAGGCGCCAGGCTTGAAAGAGCGATAGCTNNCCCTCCATATATGGTAAACAGACAAAGCATGTACGGAACAGGGCAGCTTCCAAAATTTGAAGATGATATGTTCAAATTAAACCAAAAAGAATATTACCTTATTCCAACGGCCGAGGTTCCGGTGACCAACATTTATATGAATGAAATTTTGGACGAGAGTGAGCTTCCGATTTATATGGCCGCGTATACACCATGCTTCAGGGCAGAGGCTGGTTCTGCGGGAAGGGATACCAGAGGTCTTATTCGCAACCATCAGTTTGGTAAGGTCGAAATGGTTATGTATTCAAAGCCTGAGGATTCATACAGGCAGCTGGAACTATTGACGGGGTTTGCCGAGGAAATACTGAAGGGACTAAAGCTTCCTTACAGAGTCATGGAGCTGTGCACGGGAGATATCGGCTTCAGTGCGGCAAAGACATATGATATAGAGGTCTGGATGCCTAGCTACAACAGATATGTTGAAATCTCCTCGTGCTCAAATTATGAGGATTTTCAGTCAAGAAGAGCGGATATACGCTACAGAGCAAACGGAGCAAAAGGAAAAAGCAAGCCCGGATTTGTCCATACGTTAAACGGTTCGGGGCTCGCGGTGGGAAGAACCATTGCAGCAATACTTGAAAATTATCAGAATGAAGACGGCTCGGTAACTATACCCATGGTGTTGAGAAGTTATATGAACGGATTGGAAAAAATAACTTTATAATGAAAGACTGTTGAGAGGCTTGCCTCTCATTTATTTTATTGCAGAGAGGTGTGAATACTTTGTGATTAGTGTAATATTTTTTGTGGTATATGTAAAACATACTACGGAATAACTATAAAGGAGAGCAAATGCTGAAAATAGGATGCCACTTGTCTGTTTCTAAGGGATACGAGGCCATGGGCAAGGATGCTCTGAGCATCGGTGCAAATACATTTCAATTTTTTACACGTAACCCGAGAGGCAGCAAGGCTAAAGAGATAGACATAGAAGATATAGAAAAATTAATAAAAATAATGGAAGAAAACAATTTTGGGAAATTAATAGGCCATGCACCCTATACTTTAAATATATGCTCGGCAGAAGAAAGGACCAGAGAATTTGCGCTGGAAGTAATAGAGGAGGATTTGAGGAGGATGGAGAATCTTCCCGGAAGCTATTATAACTTTCATCCCGGAAGCCACCTGGGGCAGGGGATAGAGGCGGGAACAGACTACATTATCAATGTCCTGAATAAGGTCCTCACACCTGAGCAAACCACGGTGGTGCTTCTTGAAACAATGTCCGGAAAGGGTACGGAAATAGGAAGAACTTTTGAAGAATTAAAAAAAATTATAGACGGAGTACAGCTGAAGGAGAAAATAGGAGTATGTCTTGATACATGCCATGTTTATGATTCAGGATACGATATAGTAAATAATTTAGATGGTGTATTGAAGGAATTTGACCATACTGTGGGAATTGAGTATCTCCATGCAGTACATTTGAACGACAGCAAGAACCCGTTTTCAAGCCACAAGGACCGCCATGAAAATATAGGAAAGGGCTACATAGGACTGGATGCCGTTGAAAGAATAATAAATCATCCATGGCTTTACAATCTCCCATTTTTTCTTGAGACACCAAATGACTTAAAAGGCCATTCCGAAGAAATCGAAATTATTAAGAAATTATACAGGCATTAGAGGCATTCGATGCCTGTATTTTTATATGGATGATATCTTAATAAATCACTTATGGAAAATATAGACACAGGTCCATTATTTACATGACGATTTTTGAAATTTGATAATGCATTTTGTCGAAGAATATTATATAATTAAAATAATTTAAAATGGAGGAAGTTTATGAGAAAAATCAGTAAGGTACTTTCATTATTCCTTTTGATAATAACTATTTTTAATATTACGGCATATGCTGAAATAAATATCAATCAGGATATCAGTGCAGCTTTGCTGGGGGATGTTGAGACGGGAGAAATTCTTTACAGTTATAATATAAATGAACAGCGGGCAATAGCCAGTATTTCAAAGCTTATGACATATCTTGTAATGATGGATGCAGTATCAGAAGGAAAGATATCTCTGGATGATGACGTTGTAATA
>DOON01000275.1:0-1793 GCA_003514865.1 Clostridiales bacterium | reverse complement strand
CCGCAGCTACTGAAGGCAGCAGATTTGGACTGATTTCAGGAGAAACGATCAAGCTGAGCATGCTGGCAAAGGGTATGCTTGTTGTTTCAGGAAATGACTGTGCAACTGCAATAGCCGAGCATTTAGGCAAGACACAGGATAATTTTGTAAAGATGATGAATGAAAAGGCAGCTGAGCTTGGGCTTCTGTCGGCAAGCTTTATAAATCCTCACGGGTTGCCCATAAATGACGGGGAAACGGGACAAAATCACATGTCCGCATCAGACCTGTNNGCTTGGAATTGTGGAGGGAGTTGACGGCTTCAAGACAGGATACACTGACAAGGCAGGAATATGTCTCATATCAACAATGCCTGTGACAGGCAGCGGCCAAGATTTTAGACTTGTGGGAATAATCCTCGGGGCGAAAACTCATGAGGACAGAATCAACAAGACAAAGGAACTGCTGGAGTACGGTAAAAATAATTACAGCTATAAACTGCTTGCCGATAAAGCTCAAAAGGTGGACGAGGTGTATATAGGCAACTCTAAGAGCGGAAATGTAAGCATTTATCCATCTGTGGATTATAACAAGATTGTGAAAAATGATGATTCCATATGGACAAAGGTAGTTTATTCAGACAGCGTAAAGGCGCCGCTGAAGCAGGGAGACAAGGTGGGAACCATCAGTATATTTGTAAATGATGAAGAAATAGGACAGGTGGATGCCGTTGTATCCGAGGATATCGGCAAGGCAAATATATTTATAATAGTACTCAGACTTATTAAAAACATATTTTCATAAGAACATACTCATGTAAAAGCATGCCCCATGCAGATTATACAGTCATGGGGCATAATCTTTGTGGACAAGGTACGAAAACTCAAAATACTCATGTTGACAAATAGAAGAATATAGTGTAATATTTTTAAATGAATAATGTTCTCGTAGCTCAGTAGGATAGAGCGTTCGCCTCCTAAGCGAAAGGCCGCACGTTCGATTCGTGTCGGGAACACCAGAAATAAAAGCTGTAAGCCCTTACAAGGGTTTACGGCTTTTTTATTTGTCTGTTAATCCTTCTTTTAATTCCATTATAATATACATTTCCTTTAACTGTGCTATTAAAACAGAACTTAATTAAGTTTTGGATTTATTGATTCTAATTAGGTTGATTTCGTGAGACCGTCCGTGTTTTTAAAATACATCACTTTTCGTGTCGCTAAGTCATTATTAATATTAAGTTAATGTATGGAACCTACATTACTCCTTTGATAGCTGCCAAAGCTACGCTTAACGGTGATGCAAGGTAAATTTCTGCTTCTTTAGCACCTATTCTTCCAGGTGAATTACGAATAGTTGTTGTTATAGCCACATCATTAGGAGCCAATACTCCAAAGTGTTTTCCTGGGCATGGTCCACAACCAGGCGGCATTATAACTGCTCCACTACTCCTTAAGATGGATGTTAAACCCCTCTGATCCATTTCATTAACAATTTTATTGGATGCTGGTGTTACAATTAGGGTTACTTCAGGGTGAACAGACTGTCCTTTTAAAACATCTGCGACTACAATCATATCCTCTAACCTTCCTGCGGAGCAACCGCCTATAATTGCAACAGTAATCTTTTTCCCCGCCATGTTTTTAAGTGGTATTACAGAATTAGACTCAGGTGGAACAGCCAGCATTGGTTCTATGGAGCCAACATTAATGCTAATAACAGTTCCTTCCTCCTCTGAATCCTTAGGAACAATAACTGCTGTAACTACTCCAGCTTCCGGAAGCAAGTTACATAACGTCATCTTACTATCGATA
>DOON01000139.1:3530-3925 GCA_003514865.1 Clostridiales bacterium | reverse complement strand
TAAAATATACACAGTAATTAAAATAGATGAAATAACAAATTTAGGAGCTATAAGAATTCGTATTCGTTCCCTTTTTGCCTCTATGGAAGAACGGGATAAAACCGGAGTTTCACACAGATTGATTGAAGAGAATTCAGTTCGCCCTATTTTCACAAAAGAAATGAAAAAGAATCATACAATATTGATTCCTCAGATGTCGCCAATACACTTTCAGTTTATTGAAACAGCTGCAAAGGTGTCAGGATATAATGCTGTTGTCCTGCCTGCTGTTGATAAACAGGCAGTTGACGTTGGACTTAAGGTTGTTAACAACGATGCATGCTACCCATCTATTGTTGTTGTCGGCCAGCTTATAAGTGCATTGGAATCAGGAAAGTATGACCTGGGCAACGCGT
>DOON01000139.1:0-3511 GCA_003514865.1 Clostridiales bacterium | reverse complement strand
GCTTTATGACAGATGGGTCGAAAAATGCCACAAGATCGTTGAATCTGGAAATTTCCTGAAGTACAAACAGGCAATAAAGGATATAGTATCTGATTTTGATAACCTTGAACTAAATGAAGATATACAAAAACCAAAAGTTGGCATTGTAGGTGAAATCCTTGTTAAGTTTCATCCAAATGCAAACAACGATATATTTTCACTTTTGGAGGAAGAGGGTGCAGAGGTTGTTGTGCCAGACCTGCTGGACTTCTTCTCATACAGCTCTCTTAACGGAGTGATAAAATACGATGAATTGCTGACCGGTTCAACAAAAAGTAAGGCTGTTAACGGCATGGCTGTAAATGTTATCGACTTGTATAAAAAACCCAGTGTTGATGCATTCAGAAATTCCAAAAGATTTATTACCCCTGCTAATATTAAAGAAATAGCATCAAAAGCTAAAAACTACCTATCACTTGCAAATCAGTCAGGTGAAGGATGGTTCTTAACAGGAGAAATGGTTGAGCTTTTGGACTCTGGCGTTGACAATATATTGTGCCTTCAACCTTTTGCATGCCTACCCAATCATATAACAGGTAAAGGCATGATTAAAAAACTTAAGGACGCATATCCTTTGTCAAACATTGTACCCATTGATTTTGACGCTGGAATAAGCGAAGTCAACCAGATAAACAGAATAAAACTTATGCTTACAAACGCACGCAGAAACATGAAGATGAATCGTGCCAAGGAATCAACAAATTCATTTTATGTGGAAGCAGAAATACCTTCCTTCAATTTTGAAGACATAAGCGAGCAGGAAGTATAAAAAAAAGGCATCTTCGGATGCCTTTTTTTTATGTCCTATTCCTATTTTTCAGAATAATTTTCTCTGGAAAGTGGCAGTAAACCAACCGTAATTAGCCTCCAAAGTATGCGACCAACAAGAGCGAATACTTTGGTAAGTAAGACTGTGATCTCATTTTGTAAATGCCTTTTTTATTTTATTGCAGGCATCGTCTAGTTGTTTATGTGTTATTACTATAGGCGGAGCAAATCTTATTGTTTTTTCATGTGTTTCCTTTGCAAGGATTCCGTTAGAGATAAGTTTTTCCACATAAGGAGCGGCATTCACTTTAAATTCAACCCCTATTAAAAGTCCCCTTCCTCTTACTTCAACAATTTCGTCATTTTCAATTTCTCTTAATTTTTCCATGAAATATTTACCCTTTTCCTCTGCCTGCTTGGAAAAATTGTCCCTTTCAAGGATTTCCATCGCCTTCAATGAACCTGCTGCTCCTAACGGATTTCCACCAAATGTAGATCCGTGAGATCCGGGAGTAAATACACCAAGGATATCATCATTGCCGGCAATTGCCGATACGGCTATTATACCACCGCCCAAGGCCTTGCCCAATACATAAATATCAGGAACAACTCCTTCATAGTCACAGGCAAACATCCTTCCAGTTCTTGCAAATCCTGTCTGAACCTCATCAGCTATAAACAACACATTTTTCTCTTTGCACAAATTAAATGCCTCTTTTAAGAATCCTTTCTTCGGAACTATTATGCCTGCTTCACCCTGAATAGGCTCAACTAAAAAAGCCACTGTATTTTCATTGATAGATTCTCTCAATTTCTCTATGCTTCCATATTCAATTACTTTAAATCCCGCTGTAAACGGACCATATCCCTTTCTTGCATCTGGATCTGTGCTCATGGTTACAATTGTTATGGTTCTTCCATGAAAGTTATTTGAGCATACAATTATCTCCTGTTTTCCGTCTTCAACACCCTTAACAAAATTTCCCCATCTTCTTGCTGCCTTAAGCGAAGTTTCCACCGCTTCAGCTCCTGTATTCATAGGCAGCACCATATTTTTGCTTGTCAGCTTACACAGCTTTTCCATCCATTCTCCCAATACACTATTGTAAAACGCCCTTGATGTAAGTGTTACCTTATCCAGCTGATCCTTTGCAGCTTGTACCAGCTCAGGATGTCTGTGACCAAAATTCAGTGCCGAATACGCACTCAGCATATCATAAAACTCTTCCCCTTCAGGATTAGTAACTATGATTCCTTCCGCCCTATCTATCACAAATTCTTTGGGATGGTAGTTATGCGCTCCAAATTCTTCGGTTTTTTGCATGATTTTTTTAGATAATTGCATTTTAACGTCCTCCTGAAATTTTATTCTGTAATTGTTTTAAATGTATAAGGCATATTATACCCATGTATATTTGCAATGTCAAGCGTTATTTGTATGTTTCTCGAAGAAATATATCTGATTTTTCAATATTATTTTGAATATTTGTTTTAATGTGTCCTGTTTATTTTTTTAATAGCAAAATCTTGATATTTACATCCATGAAATAACATTTTTCGTTTATGCAATTTATTATATTAACATTGCATTTTATAAGATTTTAATCATTTTCAAAATAAAACCGATAATGCTTGCTGAAAGCAATGCATCATCGGTTTTACTTTTTATATAATTATAAGTTCTTCAAAATATGTCTGAAATTCAATATTAATCAATTTATGCTATTGTAGCAACTATAACAGCCTTTATTGTATGAAGTCTATTTTCAGCTTCGTCAAAAACCACAGAATGTCTGCTTCTGAAAACATCATCTGTTACCTCTCGTATATCATACCCTAATTCCAATTGCTCTCTTGCCATCTTTGTTTCAAAGTCGTGGAAAGATGGTAGACAGTGCATAAATATAATATCTGAGTTTCCTGTAGCTCTAAGCAAATCCATGGTCACCTTGTATGGCGTAAGCATCTTTACTCTTTCCGGTATTTGTTCTTCCTCTCCCATAGAAGCCCATATATCCGTATAAATCACATCGGCCCCTTTAAGGCATTCTGTATTATCAGATATTTCTATTTTTGCACCTGTATATTTTGCAGCCTCATACACATCCTTAAGAGCCTCATGATCTATCTGGTCGCTCAGCTCCTTAGGCCCATATGCCACGTAGTGCATACCCATTTTGGCACACCCATACATCCATGCATATGACATATTATTCCTGATATCCCCGGCAAAAACAAGCTTTACCTTATTGAGAGGCTTTGATAAATGTTCTTCGATTGTAAGTAAGTCCGCTAATANNCGGCATATTTTGCCAGTGCTTCAACTGCTGCCTGCTTATATCCCCTGTATTCAATGCCATCATAGTATCTTCCAAGGACTTTGGCTGTATCCTCCAATGATTCCTTCTTTCCCATCTGAGAGCTTCCTGAATCTAAAAATGTCACATGAGCTCCTTCGTCCAGCGCTGCGACTTCAAAAGCACATCTTGTTCTCGTAGAAGTTTTTTCAAATAGAAGAACAATATTTTTTCCGGTTAACAAATAGTTTGAGATGCCTTGACGTTTCTTTGCCTTTAGGTCATGCGCCAAATCCAATAAATACCTTATTTCTTCGGGTGTAAAATCCATTAGCGTCAATAAGCTTCTTCCTTTTAAATTTACTGGCATAATTACCTCCATATTTGATTATTAATATTTGTGTATA
>DOON01000307.1 GCA_003514865.1 Clostridiales bacterium | reverse complement strand
AGGCAAGAAAAGAATGGAGCTCTGTTATTGATAATGCCATAAGGCAAAGGCCTCAATTTATAAAAAGAACAAGAGATCAGTTAGTGCTGTCCAATATAAATTTCATTAAAGAGATTTTGAGGCCATATAAATTTACGGCATATAAGCAAATAGAAAGTGATGGGTCAATAACTATTTCGCTTGAAAAAATAGATTTGACTGAAAATGCCTTAACTGAGGGGGAGGCTAAAACAAGGCTTGCAAAGTCCATCAAAGAGTATTCCGAAGATTTTTACAAAAATTTTGAATACTGGGGTTCTGCTTCAGGCAAAGCGGAACATATGCCCTTCGCATTAAAAGCAATTTTATGTGACAGTATCGATGAAATAATTGCATCTATAGAATGCAAAGTCAGAGAGAATTAAAAATATAGTGCTTCAAGAGGAGGGTTACTATGAATCAGTTTATACTTACCTGTTGTTCCACAGCAGATATGCCGCGTGAATTTTTTCAGGAGCGAAGTATTCCGTATGCTTGCTTTCATTATCGCATCGGAGAGGAAGAATTTTTGGACGACTTAGGACAGACCGTTTCTTTTGCACAATTTTATGAAAATATAAAAAAAGGCGCAAGCCCTGTAACATCCCAGGTAAACAGCAGTGAATTCATTGCTCTTTGGGAACCGTTTATGCTGGCAGGCAGGGATATTCTGCACGTGACACTTTCCTCAGGGATTTCCGGTGTGTATAATTCTGCCAATATTGCGGCAAGAGAATTGGCAGAACGGTATCCTGAACGCAGGATATATATTGTGGATTCTCTTGGAGCTTCTTCAGGATATGGACTTCTTATGGAATATATGGCCGATATGAGGGATGAGGGGAAGTCTATAGAGGAAGTATATCAGTGGGCTGAAAATAACAAGCTTTACATGCATCATTGGTTCTTTTCAACTGATTTGACCAGCTATCTGAGAGGCGGCAGGATATCGGCTTCAAGTGCAGTAATAGGCACAGCTCTGAGCATATGCCCGCTGCTTAATATGGACGACTTGGGAAGGCTGATACCGAGAAAGAAGATAAGGACCAAAAGAAAGGTAATACTTGAGATTGTAAATATGATGGAGGAGCATGCGCAGGGTGGTCGTGAATACAGCGGGAAGTGTGCAATTTGCCAGTCGGCATGCCATGAAGATGCAGAGCAGGTGAGAATTGTGATTGAAAATAAATTCCCGCAGTTAAAAGGAAAGATCAGTATTAATAGCATAGGCACTGTTANNATAATGGATTTAAAGGAATTATGGGATGGGCTTTTGCATGAGCATGAGAAGATTATCCATATTCCCATGTCCAAGATGCTGAGTGGCGGTTATGCAGCTGCCACAGCTATCAGTGAAGAGTACGGAGGAAGAGTGCTGGTTGTGGACAGCCGCAGGATTTCGGTAACACAGGCCTCTATGGCGTTTCATGCTAAAGTGCTCTCCGAATCAGGAATGTCTGCAGCGGAAATCAAGAGGAAGCTGGAGGAAGATGCACTGGCAGCAGGAATTTACATAACGGTTGATTCTCTTGAATATCTCAAAAAGGGCGGGAGAATAAGCGGAATTACAGCCATGGCGGGTGAGCTTTTAAATATAAAACCGGTGCTTCAAATTCAGGGTAATTTAATTGAAGAGTACGGAAAGGTACGGGGGCGAAAAAAAGCAAAAAAAATGATAGTGGATGCACTCAGGAATGACTGGGAGAAATTATCGTCAGAACACGGGGCTGAGAATTTACATTTCTATGTTGCTCATGCGGGAGTGGAAAAGGAAGCATCAGAATGGGCCGGTGAGTTGGAGAAGCTGTTCCCGGGATACAAGGTCAGCACTGCAAAGCTGCCAATGAACGTATGCTGTCATGTGGGGCCGGGAACTATAGGGGCAGCCGTATGCTTAAATTGATTATTGTAAACATCAGATAAAGAACGCACATCTGAGCCCAGAAGTATGGGTAACAAGCAATCTTACACAGGTTATGGGAGTGGATCTTTCGGCAGGCATGCTCAAACAGGCACGCAAAAAATCAAGAAATAAAGAGATAGAATTTATAAGAATCATGCCGGTTGAACTCAGATATTTTATTTTACCATTGAATAAAACGCCTCAAGCTGTTATACTTATTAGGTAAATTAAAAGCAATAACGAACGAGGAGCATATAATGAACGAAAACCACAGCAATGTGCAATACTACGAAGATGAAATTGACCTGAAGGAGCTCATACTGGCTCTTTGGAAAAGAAAGACAATGCTAATAGCATTTACATTGATATCTGCCATAATAGCGGGCATGTTCAGTATGTTTGTGCTGTCACCTGTGTATGAGACAAAGCTTAATATAGTAATCAGCATGCCTGCTGCTTACAATACCAGATATGGAGAGTACAAGCTTCCCATCACCACAAATGAGCAGTACATAAACCTCATTACGAGCAATGATGTGCTGATTAACACAATCAGGGATATGGGATACGACCAGGAAAAAGTGAGCATATCAAGCCTGAGCAAGCGTATATCAGTTGGAAAGTCCGAGGCCAAGGCAAACACCGTGCAGAACAGCTTCATGATTACCGTTTCTGCGGATAATCCCCAGGAATCTCTTAAGCTTGCGCAGAATCTGTTTGCTAACTACATAGAGTTTTTGGATGTTATGACGAAGGACAAGGCAGTGGATTACTACTACGATCATTTCATGATTGAGATTAAGTCGATGAAGAATGACCTTGATATAGAAAAAGAAGTTTTGAGAAGAAATGAAGACCTGCTTGCGAAGACACCAAGAATAATCGATGGAGCCAAGTCAAATATTGAGATACAGTCACAGCTTAACGGAAGCAGCAGCTATGTTGTTCCGGTGGATGTTGCAAACCCAAACTATATANNATAAAAATTGAAACAGATATAATCCAAAGCAATCAAAAAATACAACTGTTTGAGGCTACAATGGCCAAGTATGAGCAATATCTTGAAGAGCTCAATACAGAAAAGCAGGCAATAGACAATTATTATGAAACAGGAAGAACAGAAAGGCTTGCATCAAGCGTAATAGGCGTTGTGGAAACTAATGTGTATCTTCCATCTCCTCCTGTAGCACCTACACAGAAAACAAGCCCAAGCAATGCTCTCAATACTG
>DOON01000208.1 GCA_003514865.1 Clostridiales bacterium | reverse complement strand
CAAAATGATAATGTGATAATAGACAGCTACGAGAAAAATACAGCAGAAGAAATGGCTGAGCAGGACAATCAAATTGAAAGCGACGCAGGTATGCATGCGTTCTATTATGCTGATGCCATTTTATGCTTAGGCATAAATAAAGATGATGGTTACGAATCTGTTATAAGTAAATTAAGAAGACCTTATCATGAAAATTCAGAATCCACACCTCCTTCACTTGTTTGTTTATTAGAGAATAAAACATATGCAGAAATTTTCTTTAACGGAGAAACCGGCAAGGTATCTTATATTTCTTATTACAAGGAAGAGTGAAATATAACCCAAAATTAAAATAGGAGAAAGAAAAATAATGAAAAATATAAGAAAAATAATAATTATTCTTCCACCTATAATAATCTGTACCGGTATGTTCGTTGTATTCAAAGAATTTAAAGTACTGCATTATACGAAAACAATTTTGGAAGACAATAATCATGTTAAAACCTACACTGTCAAGGATGCTATAAACTCCATGTCTCAATATATAATTGCGCAGAAACTTATGGATGATCCATTGTTAGTTAGCATTACAAGCACCGACAGCTCTGAAACAGAAAATACCATAGATTCAGGTAAAGACGGAAAAAGGTCCGCTTGGAACGGTGAATTCGGCGATATTAAGGGTTCAAAAGTTATTGTTTGTGCGTTGAGAGGAGATGATATTAGAATAGATTTTATAGATGAGGCTAAAGATATTCCCGACAATGAAAATGATGAGCGGCACCTGGCTATTGGAAAATATAGAGTTAATGACATTAAGATAGACTCTAATGATAAAATCGTATTAGATAAAATCAGGGAATTGAAACTCATGCCAGGTACAACACAGCAAGACTGGATTAAAGGATATCATTATTCTNNATATATGAGCCGGCGGCTATTAATGATTCTGAAAATGAGTCTTTGATACTTTTGATTTATGGAATATCACCAGAATCACCTAATGAAAAAGGTGAAAGCATGATGGCAATTTGTGAATTTAATGCAAAAGATGGCAGTTTCGTCAGAGCTTCAAAAAAAGTTGGATATGACAAGGATGGTCGCTCCATTTGGGAGCCTATGCTTTCTGTACCTTATTAATGGGTCATGCGTTTAATAATATTAATTAAAATTCATTGAATTATTTTTAAAATGATATAAAATAAGTTTGAATTATAAAATTATAAAGGAAGTATAGTATGCAGAATGTTAATATTTTAATTTGTGATGACGATCCGATTGTGCATGAATCGCTGGAAATATATCTGAAGAGCGAAGGCTTTGTATGTACATCGGCCTATGACGGCGAAGAGGCACTCAAGATTATTAAAACGACACCTCCTTCNNCAGTATTGGATGTAATGATGCCGAAGGTAAACGGGCTGAATGTATGCAAAGATGTGAGAAAGGAAAGTGATGTTCCCATAATAATGCTTACTGCCAAGGGAGAAGAAATAGATAAGATTTTGGGACTTGAGCTGGGTGCCGATGATTACATAGTAAAACCATTCAGTCCAAGGGAGGTTGTTGCACGCATAAAAGCTGTAAGAATGCGCGTAATTGAAACTGCATCAGAAGGGAAATCTTCGGTATTGTATTTTAACCGCCTTGAAATAAGCCTTAAGCATTATCGTGTTAAATTTGATGACCGTGTTGTTATATCAACTCCTAAGGAAGTAGAAATACTTTATTTACTGGCGTCAAATCCAGGACAAGTATTCTCAAGAGAACAGATTCTGAACAGAGTTTGGGGCTATGATTATTATGGCGATACAAGAACTGTAGATACTCATATAAAAAGAATAAGAGCGAAGCTGCCGCAGGAAGGGACGAGCTGGGAGCTGCAGACCGTTTACGGCGTCGGATACAAATTCGAGGAAGAATAATATGAAGAATATATTGATCAGGCGAATAACCATATTAATTTCAACTGCCATATTCATATCTTCAATACTTATTGCATCATTGGGAGTGTACTTGATAGAGGGCAGCCAAGCGGATAAGATACAAACACTTGTACAAACTCTTTTTATTTCAATCGCAATTATAATTCCCTTTGTGGCAGCTCTTTCCTATCTCGTTTTGAGGAGAATTATAAAGCCTGTAAAAAGTGCAATAAATGTTGCTATTTCTATGAGCCAGGGTGACTTTTCAGTACGTGCGGACGAAAATTTAAAGGATGAAATAGGGCTTTTGGGAAAAACATTGAACAAGATGTCAATCGACTTATACAAGAATGTTTCTCAGCTTTTCATCGAAAAAAACAGGCTTTGTCAGGTTTTGAACGGTCTTGATGAAGGGATGATGGCTGTAGATGAAAACAGGAATATTACCCATTATAACAAGGTTTTTTTAGAAATGTTTTCTCTTAAGGAGAGTGAGGTAAAGGACCGCTGCATAGATGACATAGGTGTTCTTAAAAAAGAACTGCATGAGCTTAGCCAGGTAACAGAATGTAAGTGCACTATAGTTAAAAATTGTGTATGCGGAGATGTTATTATGAGGATAGCAATGTCATCCATTGAAAATGAAAAAGATGAGGTGGTTGGCGCAGTTGTTTTATTCAGAGATATAACAGAGCTTGAAAAACTTGAAAAGGTGCGCCGGGAATATGTTGCCAACGTATCACATGAGCTCAGGTCTCCGCTTACCTCCATAAGAGGTCTTATCGAGCCTCTTATGGATTCTATTGTGACAGACGAAGAGGATATTAAAAGGTATCATAAAATTATTTATCAGGAAAGCATGAGGCTGTCCAGGCTTGTGGATGATATTATGGAGCTTTCCAGGCTGCAGAGCAATCAGCCTATTGAAAAAACCTCTGTCGATCTCAATTCGGTAATTGAGATGGTTCATGAAAGATATAAGCTCTCCAATGACCACATAAGTCTCATATACAATCCTGTCAGATTATCTAAGGTATATACAAATTACGACAGAATTGAGCAGATACTTGTAATATTACTGGATAATGCATATAAGTTTACTCCTGAGGGAGGAAAAATAGAAATATTTACAGAGGAAAGAGCCAATGATGTCCTTGTTTCTGTTCGAGACGGTGGAATAGGAATTGCTGAGAATGAGCTGGACTGCATTTTTGACAGATTTTACAAGAGCGATAAATCAAGGTCAAAAAAAGGCTCGGGACTTGGTTTGTCCATAGCCAGGGAAATACTTAGCATAATGGGAGAAGAAATCAATGTTCGCAGCATTTATGGCTGCGGCAGCACATTTGAATTCACGGTTCACAAGGAAGAAAATTAATACTATTTCACCTAAAGGATATATATTATGGTATATATCCTTTTTATATACCATAATAAAATGAAAAGTTCACAATTGTTCAGAACTATATCAAACTGGTGACATATTTTAATAATATAGTAGCTCACGAGGACGACAATTGTGAGGTGAATTATGCTTGATAAAACCAAAAAATATGTGACTCTTGTTTTTGTATTATCGCATCATGAATTCGGCTTATTGATAAGTAAGGGTAAAAAGATCGCCGACATAACAAATACAAAGCTCAATGTGATAAATGTCCGGCAAAAAAGTGAATGGGGTAAGAGGTTCAGCAGAGAACTGGACAGCATGCTTATTATATCAAATAATATGGAGGCGCAGATGCTCGTCTTTTTTTCTGACAATCCCATAAAAATACTAAATGATTATATTGAAAGGAACAAAGTAAAATACATCATATTGGAAACTGACGGATTAAAAGCAATTGATTCGGATGAGAAAACATATTTGAAGTCCCAAAAAATCGAAATATATTTATTTGACAACAATAAAGAAAGGATTGAACAACATGAATATTAAAAAAATTGCGGCATGCGTATGTACGTCTGCGATTATACTGTCATCGATTAGTCCCGCTTACGGTGAGGACTTACCTTCGGCGCCTTACAAGCTTCCGTCCGAAACATCTGATGAAAAAGATGAAAATAAAGATACATCTCCTACGGTCCTGACGGTTGATGCAGCTGTTAAGTTTGGACTTGAACACAATAAAAGCATTGAGCTTTTAGACAACAAAATACGGCTTGCGTTGGTGGCATCACAGAATGCCGCTAAAAACTCGGAAGATTTGAAGGATGCAAAAAAACTGCTGAACGACGCATCTAATCAGCTCTTTGACAAGAGAAAACAGTTAAGTGAGGGGCAGGAGCAGGTGGACAGTGCTAATGATTTTCTGTCAAAAGGAATAGCTCCGATGGCCTTAACAATTCCTATTCCTGGAATCGGTGAAATTCCTGTTCAGCCGGGAGCAAATATACGGGATACACTGATTGCGGCAGGAATTCCGTCTGAAATTGCAGATACTGTTGTTTCGAATGTTGTTGAGGAGGCTCGGGCACAATTGGGCTTAAAGCAGGATTCGATTGATGAGAGCAGAACAGCAATCAACGAGGCAGAAAAGACACTTGAATTAAAGCAGGAGCAATTCAAGGAGGTTATGAAGGATACGTCAGAAAAGGTAGGTACAAAAATTGATTTCAATACTGTAATAAGCCTTGACGCAAATGATGCCGGCAAGCTGATGGTCACCATGGCAGGCGTTAACCTTGATGTAACAAGATATGCAAAGGAAATTTACAAAAATCAGATTTCCATGCTCATTCAAAAAAACTATTATGATGCACTATATGCGGAAAAAATTTATTTTCTTAAAAAAACAGCCATGGAGCGCGGTCTAAAGCAGTATGACATGGCTAAGCTTTCCTATGAAAATGGAATGAAGGCAAAGGATGACATGCTTTTGGGAAAAATGTATTATGATAGTACGGTAATTGCATTGAATCTTGCCAAAGCGAATTATAAAAATGCGCTTTATGAGCTTAAGAAAAATATGAACCTTGACATGGATACTGAAATTACACTGACAGATTCAATGCAAAAGGATGTAACAACTGAAAGTCTGGAGGAAGGGCTAAAAAGCGGACTTACAAACAGAATTGAAATTCAGCAGATTCTGGGGCAGCTGACAATTTATCAGTTAAATGAAGAACTGTTGTATTCAAGGGCCGAATACAGAAATAACAGCAGGGCACTTACCGAGGCAAGGTTGCTTAAAAAAGGATCGGAAATAGAGCTGGAAAGAACAAAAACAAACTTGAAATCAGAAATAAGCCAGTCCTACGAAACTATGGTTGCTGCAGGGAAGATGCTTGAATCGTCGGGAGAACTTATAAATAATGCCGAAGAGGTGGTAAGAATAGCAAGACTGAAGTATGAACAAGGCTTTGGTGCTGAAAATGCACTGCTTAAGCAACTTANNAGCTTATTGCGGCACAGGAGAAGCTTGCGGAGGTTGAAGCACAGGTCGCTCAGATAAGATACAGCTATACCATGGCAAGGATAAAGTATAAAAATGATTCCGGAATACTTATAAATAAATAATATGGCAATAACAGGAAAGGGTTGTTAATTATGAAAGATGTAAAAGGCAATATCAATAAATACATAGACAAAAATTGGATTAGTAAAAATTTCAGAAAAATTGTAATTGCATTTGTGGTAACCGTTGCCGCTCTGGGCATAACAGCGGGAGCCATGGATATTTATGCTAAGAATATGGAGGAGGGTATTATGCAGGGAATAGTTTATGCCAAGGATGTAAGCATAAATACCAAAATACCCGGCAGGATAGTAAAATTTTATGTAGAAGAGGGGCAGAAGGTTAAAGCAGGCGATAAAATTGTGGAAATATCCAGCGAGGAGCTTGAAGCAAAAAAATTACAGCTTGTAGCTCAGGTGAATCAGGCACAGGCAGGGGTGGATGCCTCTCAGGCTGTTGTAGAAATGGCACAGGCAAATTATAATCTGGCAGAGGACAGGGTAAATCAGGCGCAGGCAGGAGTTAAGGCAAGTCAAAGCCAAAGGGATATTGCGGTTGCAATAAGTAAAAAGGCCGCAAATGGAGCCAGAGTTCAGGAGCTTGCACAGGCTCAGAGCGCATACACCTTATGGGAATCTACCTATAACAGGGCATCTGTACTTTATGAAGGTGGAGCGATTACACAACAGAAGCTTGAAGAAATAAAAACGCAGATGGAGGTGTCGAAGCAGACTCTCAGCATGGCAGAAGAAGGTGCAAGGTCAGAAGACAAGGAAGCCGCAGACGCACAGGTTTCCATGGCAGAAGCCGGGGTATTGGCAAGCAATTCCGTACTTTCACTGGCGAATGAAGGGCTCAATGCCGCGCTTGCGCAGGTGAACCAGGCTCAGGCAGGACTTGTGGCGGCAAAGGAAAAGCTGGAACAGGCAAAGGCGGGACTGCAGGAAATTGAGGTGTACCTGAATGATACAATAATTAAATCCCCAATTGACGGGACGGTCACTTCCATAAATTCTGACGAGGGGGAACTTGTGTCTACAGGAACCTCAATCGGAACCATAAGCAACCTGGAAAACTGCTGGGTTAATGTAAATCTGGGAGAAGACAGACTTATGGGATTGCAGGAGGGCCAGGCCGTTGAGGTAAAATTTGCTTCATTTAAGGATAAATTATATGAGGGAACAATATCCACAATAAATAAGGAACCGGATTTTGCGGTAAAGAAGGCTACAAATGAAAACGGAAATTTTGATATAGTATCTTACGCCGTAAAAATAAAGATTAACAACCTTGACCAATCTATAAGACCGGGCATGACAGCCTTTGTAAATTTTAAAAATTAGGATGTGGGAATATGCTTATAAAGAGCTTTAAGGAAGAAGCAAAATGCCTTTTGACTAATAAAATAAATGCGCTGATATTATTTATACTGCCCGTTATATTTGTGTTCATGCTTGGGTTTGAGCTGTCCGGGGGAGTTATAGAAAATATACCAATAGCGGTTGTAAATTACGATAATTCATCATTCAGCAGGCAGCTTGTGGATGCTTTTGATAAAAGCGAGACCTTCAATGTGGCATACTATGCCGAAAATGAGGTTGAGCTGGAGGAATTGATGAGAAACGGCAAAGCCAGTGCGGGACTTATAATTCCCGAGAATTTTTATAGCGATATAGCATCTTTAAGGTCTCCGACTGTTTTAATGGTTTATGACGGAAGCAGCATGTCAGTGACCAGTGTTGCCAAGGCTAAGGCAACGGAAATACTTCTTACGTACAAGGCCGGAGCTGCAATCAATCACTTGACAGCAAGGCTCAATTTGTCATACAGGGAGGCCTATAACATCTGTCAGGCGCTTCAGTTGAATACCAGAATGCTTTACAATCCGTCAAAAAACTTTAGNNTTGCAGGCTATATACAGGCAGCTATAGCGCTTGTTGCCTCAATATCGGTCAATCATGAAATTTACAGAGAACCGGCCGGAAAAAGATTAGGCTACACATCAGGCAAAATAATGTTTTATACACTGTGCGGCAGCTTAAGCTTCATATTGTGCATAGCTCTGCAAGTGCTGATATTCCGCCTGCCATTCAAAGGCAGTATATTGAGCGCATTAATGCTTATTTTTATGATTAGCTTTGCAGTATCATCATTCAGCGTGCTTATATCTGCCGTTATAAAAAACAGGATGGTTGCGCTGGTAGGAGGCGCGGTAATATTTATTCCGAATTCGGTCATGGCAGGAACCACATGGCCCGTCATATCAATGCCTCCAGGATATCAGAGCTTTGCTGCATACATGCCCTTTGCACATTATGCAAATAACATAAGAAAAATATATCTGCAAGGCCTGCCGATGAATCAGATAATGAGTGATGTGTCTTATATGCTTATATTCTCCATGGTAGTCCTGATTTTGGCAGAGCTTGTTATGGCTGTGGCAGCAGAGGAAATTGATGATAAGGAGATGAACCGATGATTTATCTGGAATCGTTCAAAAGGGAATTTAAATCTATATTCAAAAATAAGGGAATGATGATTCTTCTTTTTATCGGACCCATTTTTCTTACATTGTATTTCGGCGGAGTTTATTGCAATGATTACTTAAACGATATACCCATTGCGGTGCTTGACGAGGATAATTCAAGCCTAAGCAATCTTGTTACAGGTTATTTTCTGACAAGCGAGCGGTTTGATGTAACAAATTACCCTG
>DOON01000221.1 GCA_003514865.1 Clostridiales bacterium | reverse complement strand
ATTGCTGCCTCTTTTGGGCGGCTTTGTTGGTGCTGATACAACAGCGGTTCTTCTCACATTGGATGAGGATGATGATAATAAGGAAAGGCTTATTATTGATTTGGGGACCAACGGAGAAATTGCCGCAGTTAGTGGAGATACATATTGTACGGCATCAGCAGCATGCGGACCTGCTCTCGAAGGAGGAAATATTGCATGCGGAGTGCGAGGGACGGAGGGTGCTGTTGAAAAGATTGAAATACACAGCAGGGGTGTCTCTATAAAGACCATAGGCGGAGGAACGCCTTTGGGAATATGTGGCTCAGGCATAGTGGATGCAGTTGCCGGGCTTATGAGAAATAATATAATTGATTCCACCGGAAGAATGTGTTCAAGAGATGAATACATGCAGATGAACCCATATTCAAAAATAGGAGACAATCTTACAGAAATAGACGGTACCAACAGTTTTGTAATTTATGAGGACAAGGACAGGACAATATATGTAAATCAGAAGGATATAAGACAGATTCAGCTTGCAAAGAGCTCAATATATTCAGGGTGTGCGGCTCTTTTAAGAGCCTGCGGAAAAAATGCGGGGGATATTTATGAGGTGCTTGTTGCGGGTGCCTTCGGAAACTACATAAATATTGAAAATGCGGTCTACATTGGTCTTCTCCCGGGACCTGCATCAAAAATAAGGGCAATGGGCAACGGTGCAGGAAAAGGGGCATCCATGTTCTTGTTAGACAAAAGCATGAGGGAGAAATGCGATAAAATTGCAGAAAATGCGACACATATGGAGCTTGCGGATAATGCTGTCTTTGCACAGGGATTTATTGATAATATAAATTTTAAAAATTGAGTAGTATGTAAATATTAAGATTTGTTAAGAAGTTTAATATTCCTTGATATTTCAGCAAATACTTTTTTGAAAAAAGTTGACAAAAACCGACAATAGTTTTAAAATGTGTATTTTTAAATGGATATATAGGTTGGATGCCTACATATTGTATATTGTTGACAGAATTCACACTTGATGCTACAATATGTAGTGTGATGAGAGATAACAATAATGAGGGAGAAGAGGGGTCATGATAAAGATACTGAAAAGAACCGGAAGTTTTGTTGAATTTAACGCCGATAAAATATCAAATGCAATCATAAAGGCGATGAAGGAAACAAAGGAAGGTGTCGACGAGGACTTAGCAAAGGAAATAAGCCTTGAAATACAGAAGGAACTAGAAAGCAAAAACTTTCCTATAGCTGTTGAGGTTGTGCAGGATATGGTGGAAAATGCGCTTATGGACAGCAAGAGGAAGGATGTAGCTAAAAAATACATATTGTACAGATATGAGAGAGATAAATCCAGAGACTCCCGAAAGAGAAAAGATTACAAGCTTTTGAGCGAGGAATTTCTCAGCAGGTATAAGCACATTGGCTCGCCTATGAATCAGCTTGGTAATTTCGTGTATTACAGAACATATTCAAGATGGCTTCCGGAGGAAAGAAGAAGGGAATACTCGTGGGAAACTGTAAGCAGGGCGGTAGAATACAACTGTAGTCTCGTGCCTACTAAAAAAGAAGAAGCAGAGCAATTATACGATAATATATTCAATTTAAGACAATTTTTATCAGGAAGAACCTTCTGGGTTGGAGGAACTCCTGTTTCATATAACTACCCAATGGCAAATNNGATAGGCTCGGGAGTGGGCGTTAGAATACTCAAGGATGATGTTGCACAGCTTTCTAAAATAAGAGGAAACTTCAAGATAATCCACGAGGATTACACTCCTGTGGAAAAAGCAAGAAGAGAAGATAACACAGGTGTTGAATTCAACCACAACAACACGGTGAAAATAATCGTGGGAGATAGCAAGGAAGGCTGGGTTCAGGCACTTGATTATTTCTTCAGCTTTGTAAACAGCAGCGAATACAGAAATCTCACAACAGTAATAATAAACTACAATAACGTAAGACCGAAGGGTGAGGTTCTCAAAACCTTTGGAGGAACTGCCAGCGGACACTCAAGTCTTAAAAACATGTTTACAAAAATAGACAGCGTTATTAAAAAACGAAGCACCATTGAAGGCAAGGAACGCTTTAAACTCAAGCCTATAGACTGTCTCGATATAGCAAATATCATAGGCGAGAATGTGGTTGTAGGCGGAGTGAGAAGAACAGCTGAGATAATGCTGATTGACTATGACGATACAGACTGCATAGAGGCTAAGAGCAAGCTTTATAAAAATATAGACGGGCAGTGGATAGTGGATAAGGATATAATCCACCGCTCAATGAGCAACAATTCCATTTACTATAAAAAGAAGCCTACAAGAGAGCAACTGAGATGGCAGCTTGAGCAAATGCGATATTCCGGAGAGCCGGGTTGGGTAAATGAAGTTGCAGGAAGCAAGAGAAGACCAAATATGAACGGAGTTAACCCTTGCGGTGAGATTCTTCTGGACAATAAGGGACTTTGCAATTTAACCACAATCAATGCATTTGCATTTGTTGACGATGATGGAAATATTGACGAAAAAGCATTGATGAAGGCTCAGCGTCTGTCCGCAAGAGCCGCATACAGAATGACCTGTGTGGAGCTTGAGCTTTCACAATGGGACAGAGTGCAGCAAAGGGATAAGATAACAGGATGCTCACTGACAGGATGGCAGGATATGGCCAACGCTGCAAATCTCGATAGAGAACAGCAAGCGGAGCTTTTAAGAAAGCTAAGAGATGCGGCAAAGGACGAATCCGAGCGCTATGCAAGTGAAATAGGAGAAAGTGCCCCCATACTTGTTACGACAGTTAAGCCTGAAGGAACACTGTCTCAGCTTCCGGGAGTATCAAGCGGAGTGCATTATTCACATTCACCGTACTTCGTAAGAAGAGTCAGAATAAACAGCCATGATCCGCTGGTTAAGGTGTGCGAGGAATTGGGATACAGGATATATCCGGAAGTTGGTCAGGAAATTAACACATGTACCACAAAGGTTATAGAGTTTCCTGAAAAGGCACCAAAGGGTAAAACAAAGTATGATGTAAATGCTATTGAACAGCTTGAAAATTATAAATTGTTTATGGAAAATTATGTGGATCATAACTGCTCCATAACAGTCCATGTTAGGGATAATGAATGGGATCAGGTAGAGCAGTGGGTTTGGGACAACTGGGATGATGTTGTTGCACTTTCATTCCTGTCTTTGGATGACAGCTTCTACCAGCTAATGCCGTATGAATCCATTACAGAGGAAGAATACAACAAAATGAAAAACGAGATGAAGCCTTTCATTCCTTCGTTGCTCAGCAAGTACGAGAGACAGGAAGAAGAGCTTGATGTGGGAACAGACGGCTGTGAAACAGGAATCTGCCCTATAAGATAAAGATATATTAAAAGCAACGGCATAGCCGTTGCTTTTTGCATGCCCTAACCCCGTTTTTNNAAACGGGGTTAGGTAAATCAGTGCTAATAGTAGAAGGAATAGTCCTTAATTAAGAAGGATTGAACAATAGCTTTTATATAGTCCATTGTTGCATCTTTTGCATTTTCATAGCTTATGGTTTCTCGTATGACGCGTATGAGCATACCCTCGAATATTAAAAGTGTCATATCATTCAGCCTGTCTGCATTATGTTGCTCGATAAAGCCTTCCTTGACGCAGTCGGTTACGGTGGTCATTCCCCTCTCGTGTATATCTCCCTTTAAGAGCATTGTAGAAATTGTGTCGTGATGAATACCCAAATCATCGGGATACAGTGAATAAAATTCAGCAACGTAATGCTCCATATGCTTAGACAAATTAGGGAAGAAAATAGCGTTATAAATATCCGGTCTTAAATAAGCAAATGCACAGAAACATTCCCATACTCTCAAGAACCTGTCCATGGCATTTTCTGCTCCCTTAAGATATATATTCAGCGACAGGGCATAATCCTTTATATTCTTCATTGCTCCGAAAAAAACAAGATGATCTAAATTTTCAAAGTAGTTGTAAATGGTTGCGCTATTGTATCCGGCTCTTTTAGCCACATTTCTTATTGTTACATTTTCTATTCCTATTTCATTTATCAATTCATCTGCAGCATTGATAAAACAGTTCATTGTTTTCTTTTTATATGTTTCTCTCATTGTAATCCGCCAATTTTATATTTTGTATTGATAATACCATATTTTATTAACAATAGCAAAATAATAGATATGATAATTTTGAATATTTACTATAAAGTTTTTAAAAAAAATTTCATAACAAATACCAAAAATCGTTTGCAAAATAATCGCGATTATGATAGTATAAAAAATAACAATAATAATCACGATTATTTTAAAATAGTTTTGATTATGGTAATAAAGAAAAATAAATACCAACATTAATACTAAATAATAAGGAGGAATGAAAATGAGATTAGAAATCGGTAATTTCCTAATAAAGGATGTTATCTTTGGTGAGAAGACCATGTTTAATAATGGAGTTCTTGCCATCAACAAGGAAGAAGCAATAGCATTCATCAAAGAAGACGAGCACATAACGGATGTGGACATCGTTATTGCAAAACCGGGCGAAAATACTCGAATAGTACCGGTAAAAGAAGCTGTTGAACCAAGAATAAGACCCGATGGAAGGGCAGTATTCCCAGGGGTCACGGGAGAGCTTGAAAGTGCAGGAAGCGGAAGGGTTCATGCGTTAAAGGGATGCAGCGTCTTAGGTGTTGGAATGCATTACGGAAGTTTCGGAGACGGCTTGATTGATATGGGAGGAGACGGTGCAAAGTATACACTGTTTTCACAGCTTATCAACATTTGTATAGTTACTGATACGGATGAAGAATTTGAAAGATTTGAGCAGCAGAAGAAAAACACGGCTATCAGAATGGCATCTCACAAACTTGCAGAGTATTTAGGTTCTACTGTTAAAGATATGGAGCCAGAAGAAATAGAATCCTATGAGCTTGATCCTGTAATTAAGAGAGACGAGAAGGTAAACAAGCTCCCATCAGTAGTGCTTGTTATGCAGCCGCAGTCACAGATGGAGGAGCTTGGTTACAATGACTTGGTATACGGATGGGATATGAATAAGTATGTTCCTTCATTCATGAATCCTAACTAAGTATTGGACGGAGCTTTAATTTCAGGGAGCTTCATG
>DOON01000020.1 GCA_003514865.1 Clostridiales bacterium | reverse complement strand
TGCAAACAAGAGAGCCTTACGATCCTAAGTATAGACTTATAAATACTATCACACCTCCAAACTTTGCAGCTCAAGAGGGGTTGGACTTTACAAAAGTAGGAAAACTTGCAGACATTTCGAAAGCAGAATTCTACAATGTAGACAAAGCTAAGGAATATAAGACAAAAGCAATTGAAGAGCTTACTAAGGCAGGAGCAAAGTTCCCTGTTAAAATATTGATGCCTTATAATACCAATAGTACATCTTGGGCTAATGAAGCTCAGGTTCTTAAGCAGCAGTTGGAAAGCACTTTAGGTACTGATTACGTACAGTGCACGTTGTTACCTCATGCTCCGACTGGCTTCCTTGATGGAACAAGAAGAGCCGGAAATTATTCATTTATGCAAGTAAACTGGGGACCTGATTATGCAGACCCTCAAACATACACAGACCCATTCACTCGCACAAGTAACTATAACTTCCCTAAAAATGCTACCGAAGTAACAGCAGATGGGAAAAATATTTACGATGCGTATGAAGCATTGGTCAATGAAGCTATAGCTGAGACAAATGATTTAGCTAAGAGATACGAATTATTTGCTGAAGCCGAAGCAATGTTTATAGAAAATGCATTTGTGGTGCCATACTTTGTAAGCGGCGGTGGTTATACAGCAACAAGAGTTCATCCTTTTGAAGCTCCGTTTTCACCATTCGGAATTTCTTCTGAGAGATGGAAAGGACAAAAACTCTTAGCAAAACCTATGAATACTGAGGAATTCTATGAGGCTCAAAAGGAATGGCAAGCAGCTCGTGATAAAGCATTAAAAGAAGCAGTCAAATAACAAGGATGGGGGGAGAGCTGTGCTTAACCCCCCCTTATTCATTATGGTGCAGCCTAATGGAGCTAATTAAATTAAATGAAAGAGAGTGTAAGTACATGAAATATGTCCTTAAAAGACTGCTAAGATCATTGTTTACCTTAGTGATAGTCGTAACGGTAGTATTTTTATTAATGCGTCTGATGCCTATTGAAGGATATTTTGGTCAAGGATTTGATAAGCTTGATCAGGGTCAAATAGATGCTAAGCTTAAAAATTTAGGACTTTTAGATCCATTGCCAATACAGCTTAAAAATTTTTATGTTAATTTGTTAAAAGGAGACTTGGGTCAATCAGTAACATACAGACCTAAGGTTGATATTACTAAAATACTAGGAGATAAACTTATTACATCACTTCGATTTGGGGTGGCAGCTTTATCTGTGTCATTAGTGCTTGGTTTGAGCTTGGGTATTTTAATGGCACGCTCTAAAGGGAAATTTTGGGATAAATTCGGAACGGGCTATGTGGTTGGAGCAAATGCAGTTCCTGCGGTCATATACTTCCTTCTTATACAATTGTATTTTACGGGTATCTTTAAGTTGCCTCTGCTGTATGATAAGTCAAATCCTAAGAGTTGGATACTTCCGGTTCTCTGTTTGTCATTAGTAAATATCGCTTATTATGCAATGTGGATGAGACGATATATGGTTGATGAGTTGAACAAGGATTATGTAAAGCTTGCAAGGGCGAAAGGATTAAGAAACAAAGCAATTATGGTGCGACACGTAATGCGTAATGCTTTCGTTCCAATGGCACAATATCTTCCAGCGTCTATTTTGTATACCGTAGCGGGCTCCATATACGTTGAATCGCTGTTTTCAATTCCGGGGACAGGAGGACTTTTAGTTACTGCAATACAAAGGCAGGATAATACGTTAGTTCAGGCTTTGGTTCTTCTATATTCATCCATTGGAATCCTTGGATTAATGATGGGAGACATATTGATGGCTGTAATAGACCCGAGAATAAAATTAAGTAGAGAAGGAGAATCTAGGTAATGACAAGCAAGAAGATAATCAATAAGATGGCAGATAACATAGATACATCCTTGTTTGATTTTGCAGAATATGATGAATCGAAAGCAGAGTTGATAGGCTATTCAAACTATTCCTTTTGGAGGTCCACTGTCCAAGTATTTATGAAAAACAAAGTAGCTGTAACACTGCTTTTTATTATAGTATTTGTTTTTTTGTTTATTTTGGTACAGCCATATCTTCCAAATCAGAAAAGCCCTACGGAAATTTACATCAATCCTGAAACAGGAATGCAATACAGAAATGTGAGACCTAATGCTCAATTTGTTTTCGGAACAAACTCCATTGGGCAGGATTTGTGGGCTCGATTGTGGAGCGGCACGAAAACATCCCTATTTATAGGATTGGCTGTTGGGTTGTTTGAAGCTATAGTTGGCATAGTAGTGGGTGCATTATGGGGATACGTAAGAAAGCTTGATGCCATAATCACTGAAATTTACAACGTATGGGACAATATACCTACCACAGTGGTTTTGATTTTGCTAACATATATAATGAAGCCAAGTATTCCGACAATTATATTTGCCATGTGTATGACGGGCTGGTTGGGAATGGCAAGACTTGTGCGCAATCTGATTTTAATTATGAGAGATAGGGAATACAATTTAGCTTCGAGGTGCCTCGGTACTCCTACAAGCAGAATAATAAGCAAGAATCTGTTGCCATATCTTATTTCAGTAATTATGCTCAGAATGGCGCTTGCAATACCTGCTGCGATAGGTAACGAAGTATTTCTTTCTTATATAGGTATGGGTCTGCCTTTGGACATCCCATCATTGGGGAATCTGATTAATGAAGGAAGAACCGTCATGATGGATCCAAACCAAAGATATCAGTTATTCTTTCCAGCTGTGATCATATCAATTGTAACCATATCCTTCTATGTGATCGGTAACGTATTTGCAGATTCCGCCGATCCTAGAAACCATGTATAGGAGGTAAAAATGGCACAGAGATCGATTGAAGAAATTATGAACAGTGAAGTTATACTATCCGTTGAGGATTTAGTTATTAAATTTAATTTGAGAGGACAGGAGCTGACCGCCATAAGAGGTGCTTCCTTAGATTTGCGCAAGGGAGAAAGCCTAGCCATAGTTGGAGAATCCGGTTCAGGAAAATCCGTGTTCAATAAATCATTTATGGGACTTCTTGATGGTAATGGCAGAATTGAATCCGGTTCAATCATGTACAAGGGAAATGACCTTGCTAAGTATAAGAACGAGGATGATTGGGTTAAAATCAGAGGAAAAGAAATTGCAATGGTATTTCAGGATCCTATGACATCATTAAATCCTCTGAAGACCGTGGGAAAACAAGTTCAGGAATCAATAGAACTGCATCAGAATCTCAAAGGCGAAGAAGCCAAAAAGCTGGCAATTGAAATATTAAATGATGTTGGTATATCAGAACCTGAAAGAAGATACAAGCAATATCCTCATGAATTTTCCGGGGGTATGAGACAAAGAGTTGTTATAGCAATAGCGGTTCCATGCAATCCCAATATATTAATATGCGATGAGCCTACAAC
>DOON01000049.1 GCA_003514865.1 Clostridiales bacterium | reverse complement strand
AGAAAGTCCGCAGCAAAAGTAATAAATGCAAATGCCGGAGAAATTTATTTTACGGGAGGAGGTACGGAAAGCAACAATATTGCTATAATGGGGCTGATGTCGGGAAAAACCGAAAAAGGCAATATTGTGACGACAAAAATTGAACATCCTTCAGTATACAATGTGTACGAGCATTTGAAACCTTCCATGGAAGTGAGATATATAGAATCCGACGAAATGGGAAGGGTGAACATGGAAAACCTAAGGGAATCCGTAGATGAAAATACGGTGCTTGTTTCGGTGATGCACGTAAATAATGAAGTAGGAATAATTCAGGATTTAGATAAGATAATTAAAATTGTAAAAGAAAAAAATAAATGTACAAAAATTCACGTAGATCCGGTACAATCATATGGTAAAGTAAAAATCGACGTAAAAAAGCTTCAGGTTGATACGATGGCATTCAGCAGTCATAAAGTTCACGGCCCCAAGGGCGTGGGCGGATTATTTGTGCGCTCCGGGACAAATATGAACTTTATCACCTTTGGCGGAGGACAGGAGAAATCCGTAAGGCCGGGAACTGAAAACACACCGGGAATTGCAGGCTTCGGAACAGCTTGCGACTTGGTTTTCCGCGGCTTCAGAGAGGAAAACAATAAGTTGACGGAGCTTAAGAAGTTGTATGCAAAAAGGTTGACTGANNACGGAGCACCGCACATACTCAACGTTTCATTTAAAAATGTAAAGGGAGAGGTGCTGCTTCATTACCTGGAGCAGGAAGAAATTTATGTTTCAACAGGTTCTGCATGCTCGTCCCGGGCTGCAGGCAACAGGATACTGGAATCCTTGAAATTGGACAGAGAATACATTGACGGAACAATACGCATGAGCTTGGGATTTTTCAATAATTATGAAGAGGTTGAGCATGTTGTTGAAATAATCGGTAAATCGGTTGAGGACATAAGAAAAATTATGAAGTGAGGAAGGAATTAAGGATTATATGTATAATATTGTAGCTGCAAGCTTCGGAGAAATATTTTTAAAAGGTAAAAACAGAGGCAGTTTTGAACACCAGCTGGTTGAGCAGATAAGATTTGCTCTGAAGGAATTCAGCGGTATAAAAATATACAAGGATTTAGGCAAGGTTTTTGTTGAAGANNAGAAAATGAGAAAAATTTTTGGGATAGTAACCATAAGTCCATCCATCAAGACTGAAAAGGACCCGGATGCAATAGCAGAAAAGGCAATAGAGCTTTTCGGATACCTTAGAGAAAGTCGTGAAATCAAGACCTTTAAGGTGTCCACAAAGAGTGGAGATAAGGAATTTCCAATAAAATCTATGGATTTCAGTGCGGAGCTGGGCGGAAAAATTCTATCTTCATTCAGTGATATTAAGGTGGATGTTCACAATCCCGATGTAGAAATTTTTATTGACATTAAAAAAAGCTGCTATATTTCTTCGGAAAAAATCAGAACCGTCGGAGGAATGCCAGTAGGTTCCTGTGGAAAGGCGCTGCTTCTTTTATCAGGAGGCATAGACAGCCCTGTTGCTGGATATATGATTGCAAAAAGAGGCGTTGAGATAAATGCTCTTTATTTCCATACATATCCCTTTACATCAGAAAGAGCCAATGAAAAGGTAATAAAACTGAAGGAGCTGCTGGAAGAATATTGTGGAAAGATTAAGCTGTTCAGCATAAATATTCTTGAAATTCACAAGGCTATACGAGAGTTCTGCAGAGAGGACGAAACGACAATTCTCGCAAGAAGGTTCATGATGCGCATAGCCGAAAGAATTGCAAAGGAAAATAAAATGGAAATGCTGATTACGGGAGAAAGCCTGGGTCAGGTTGCAAGTCAGACAATGAAGTCCATGACTGTTATTGAAAACGCAATTGAAATGCCCATATTAAAGCCGCTGGTTGGAATGGACAAGACGGAAATAATTGAAAGAGCGAATGAAATAGGGACATTTGAAACATCAATACTTCCGTATGATGACTNNGTTGATAAATCCAAAACTGGATTCCATTTTAAAATCAGAAAGCAGCTTAAAGGTTGACGAGCTCATAGAGGCATGTATTTCTACACTTAAGATTCTATAAAATTTTATGTATCGCCATTGAAGTAAGCACAAAACTATTTCACTTACATATATTGAACTATAATCAAAGAGAGGTGAAATATATGTCAGATGAAGTAAGAGCAACTAATTTTGGCGGATGCTGCGACGGAGGAGTTGGATGCTGCGACAATAACTGGATAGAGTGGATAGTAATAATATTTGTCATTTGCTGGTTATTTGGCGGTGGTGGCGGCTTTTTTGGAAGAGGCGGCTGCTGCAGATAGTGTACTTAACGGAGGGTCAAATACATTAATATGTATTTGACCCTCGAATATTTTTGAATATACATTTCATAAACTTTATATTTTTAATAATTTTTTTATACTTGCTTTTAATTAAAACGGGTTGTATACTAAGTTTTATAGATTAAGGTGACGGAGGGATAAAAACAAAATGTATAAAGTAGCATTGTTCAGCAAAATACCAAATGAAACGATGAATTTATTTTCAGAAGATAAATATGAAATAATTGAACAGGAAACAAGTGATGCAGACGGAATTGTGATGAGAAGCATGGAAATACACGACTAGGAATTTTCCAAGAGACTTAAAGCCATTGGGAGGTCCGGAGCCGGTGTAAATAATATTCCCGTGGAGCGATGTGCGGAGGAAGGAATAGTAGTGTTCAATTCTCCGGGGGCCAATGCAAACGCAGTGTGTGAGCTCACGTTTTTAGGGCTTTTGATTTCTTCGAGAAGGGTGATTGACAGCATTGACTGGACTAAGACATTAAGCTGTGACGTTGCCGACAGTGTTGAAAGAGGAAAATCACAATTTGTGGGTCCGGAGCTCNNGGAGGTAATAGGTTATGACCCGTATATTTCTGTAAAGAACGCTCTTGGACTGTCATGGGATGTTCAGTATACAAGTGACATCAATGATTTGTACAGAAGAAGCGACTATGTAACCATCCATACCCCATACAACGAAGAAACAAAGAACTATATCAATAAGGACAATATAAAACTCATGAAGGACGGAGTGAGAATATTGAACTTCGCCAGACACGGAATAGTGAATGAGGATGATATTTCTGAGGCTCTGGAAAGCGGCAAAGTTGGCTACCACGTATCAGACCTTCCAAGCAAAAAGATGCTTAATACGAAAAATGTTGTATGCATACCGCATCTTGGAGGTTCCACATATGAGGCGGAGGAAAACTGTGCGGAAATGGCAGTAACTCAGCTTACTGAATACCTTGA
>DOON01000029.1:522-3655 GCA_003514865.1 Clostridiales bacterium | reverse complement strand
CTGTTAAAATAAATTATTACTCGATAATTATATCAAAGCTTAGCAGATTTTTCAATTTATTATTAAAAATATATATATGCCGCTGCTTCATTTTAAAAGGTTAAAATATTAACAATCCGTCGATAATTTCATGTAATTTCATACGTTTTTTATTATAAAAGCTGCATTGTAAAAACATTTTCACAGCCTTTCGATTTTTCGATAACTCTTGAACACCGCCTGCTGCAAAAATGAAAAAATTTTACTTTTTTCTATAAATATGTATTGCAATTTAAACAAAAAACTGTTACAATACAGGTATCTTTTTTAAATATCGGAGGGTTTTTCTAATGAAAACAGGCACAGTTAAATGGTTTGATTCTNNTCAGAAAAACACTCTGAAAAACGGGGTTAGGACATACAAAAATGACCCGAAGGTCATTTTATTTTTATATATTTATTTCTCCAATTGCTCCAAAGTAGGCATTCCGCTTTGCGCTCCCAGCTTTGTGACGGAATATGCCGCTGCCCTGTTGGCAAACCTGATTGCATCCTCCAGCCCGTCGCCTCTTACCAGCGCCGCCGCCAGAGCTCCGCAGAATGTATCTCCGGCTCCGGTTGTATCAACCACCTCTGCTTTATACGAGGGTATCAGCTTTATTTCACTGCCATCAAAATACTTGACTCCCTTTGAGCCCAATGTTACGATAAGCTTGTTGGGATATTTTTTCATTTCTTCTTCAGTGGAGTCTTTGCCAAGAATTATCTTAAGCTCGTGCTCATTTGGTGTTATGTACGATGCTTTTTCTATCATTGACTTGCTAAGCTCAACGGCAGGAGCCGGATTCAGCAGAACTTTGACATTGTTCTCACTGCATAAATCAAGTATGTATTCAACTGTTTCCAGAGGTATCTCAAGCTGCAAAAGCACTATGTCCGCCGACAGCACAACGTCTTTGTATCTGCGTACCAAATCTCTGTCAACCTTGTAATTTGCACCAGGAATAACTATGATGCTGTTGTCGTTTTCAGCGACTATTATATTTGCCACACCTGTGGGAACATTTTGCACCGCATCTACGCATTCAGTATTTACATTTACTGCCTTCAAGCTATCAACAGCAAAATCGCCGTTTGAATCAAGTCCGACGCATCCCACCATGACGCTTTCAGCGCCCAGCTTCGCGGCCGCCACAGCCTGATTTGCACCCTTACCTCCCGGTATGAGGGAAAATGTGTTTCCAAGAACCGTCTCCCCCGCCTCAGGCCGTATATCAGATGTAAAAACCATATCAATATTTATGGANNCCTACCACAACTACCTTTCCCATATTTTCCTCCTATATGCAGAAGGAGAATCTCCTGCATGTTTTATTTATATGACTCGTCTAACTTATATAAATCTCTCAGCAGAATTTCTCTGAATTTCTCCAAATCCACCTCTGTAAGCACCCTTGGATATGATTCATCGTACTTCAGCCACTCTCTCACATCACATATGGTGTTTCCTCTTCCCAGCCCTTCAGAGCAGTCTACCGTAACCGGCATGTGTCTGAAAGAATACAATTCGGGATAAATAAGGTACATAAGCGCACACGCATCGTGAATAGGAGTGAATGTTCCATTATTGACATGATCTCCCTTGAAGTAAAAATTCAGAATTTCTCCGCACATTTTTGTAACCTTGCCTGTGCTCTTCATAAGCGCATCAACATCTGACCTGTACAATCCTGTCGAGTGAGTAACATTCAGTCCGCTCATTACAATAGGAAGCTTAGAATCGAATACAATCCTTGCAGCCTCGGGATCTGCCCATACGTTAAATTCAGCTGTAGGAGTGGTATTTCCTCCGATGGTTGCTCCCCCCATGATTGAAAGAAGCTCAATTTTATCCATTACCTCAGGGAATGTTTTAATCAGCAGTGCTATATTTGTCAACGGTCCAACGGGCACCAACGTCACCTTTTCCTCGGATGCCATAAGTGTATCTCTCAGGAACATAACCGCATTTTCAGAATTAAGCTTCTTCGTATGAGGAAATTCGTAGTTCCCTACTCCATTTTCACCGTGAACCAAACTTGCGGGTTTCTTCTCTCTCAGCAAAGGTCCTTTTGCTCCTTTGGAGATTTTTATGTCCTTGTCTAAGTATGAAGCTAATCCTATTGCATTGTCCGTAACCTTTTCAATTGACTGATTTCCTGCAACAGTCGTGATACCCAGAATATTAAATTTATCTTCATTGGCAAATGCAAATGCCAGTGCCACCACGTCATCAATTCCCGGATCACAGTCAATAATTATATTTCTCTTTTTCATTTGTCCTCCATATTAATCGAAAAGCTGCGCACTTTTCATTGTTGTCGCACAGCTTTCATTTATACTTTTATTTTTCGCTCAGTTTTTCTCTCTTTTTCATTCTTCTGTAGCTGTATATTCCTAATCCCACTATGGTTGTCACGTATGGAATCATCTGTATTAATTCATATGGCCATGATCCCAGCTGCAATATATTGGACAGCGCCGAAGCAGCACCGAACAAAAGCGATACGAGGAATGCGCCTACAGGAGTGTTTGCTCCCATCGAGCTTGCCGCAAGACCGATAAAGCCTCTTCCGGCACTCATGCCTGTTGTGAAATTTGTCATGTAGCCTCCCGAAAGGAAAAATCCTCCCATAGCTGCAAGCATGCCGCTTATAACCAAGGCTATATACTGAATTTTCCTGGAGCTTATACCAACTGATTCAGCAGCGTTCTTGTTTTCTCCTACAGCTCTTACCTTAAGCCCAAGAGGTGTCTTGTACAAAAATAAATGTACAATCACAACCATGAGCAGCGCAATATACGTAAGTATATTCTGGTTTGATATAACCGCTCCGAAGTAGGGTATTTTCTCAATTATAGGTATGCTGATTCTCGGGAGCGCAACGGAACTAACAGATGAAGAAACACCTCTGTCCCCTGCAACCATAAGCAAAATCAGTATGGTTGCACCGTTGGCAATAATATTGATTGCTATTGCCGCAAGTATTGCATCCGTTTTAAATTTAAGCACAAAGAATGCAAGAAACAGTCCTATGAAGCCGCCCACTGCCACTGTAAGGAAAAATCCTGCCCATGCACTATGGAACGCTGCAGAAAACAGAACTCCGAACAA
>DOON01000029.1:0-436 GCA_003514865.1 Clostridiales bacterium | reverse complement strand
ATATTTGCTTAAGAATTGCTCTGCAACAACTAATAGAATTATAATTCCCTGTGTTACCGTAACTATTTCTGTTGGGACATTTGTAGCTATGGACATCATAGATGCTCCTGTTCTCAGATATGCAAGGAATAATGCGGCAAACGGAACATACAGAGGGTTTTTCTTTGCCAGTGTTGTTATAATTACGGCATCCCAACCATATCCCAATGACGACGTCCATGAAAAACGGCTGTACATTCCCAGCAATTCCACACCGCCGCCTATACCAAATATAAAACCTCCCAGCAACTGTGATATCAGAGTTACTTTAAGAACATTTATTCCCGAGTATTTTGCAAATTCGGCATTTTCGCCTGTTACTCTTATTTCGTAGCCTATTTTTGTTCTATACAAAAACATGTATCCTAAAATTGCAACGGCTATGGCTATAATCAAT
>DOON01000190.1 GCA_003514865.1 Clostridiales bacterium | reverse complement strand
TTTTCAGATCCTGCAATAGATTGGAATACCAATCCTGTTGGAGCTCCTTGCTCCATCGCTTCCATCTGAGTAGCCACATGGGCTAAAACAGCATGTTGTGTTGGTATTTCCCACTCATTAATAAAGTCATTAAATTTATGTAGAATGCGCTTTACACTTTCTGTTGTATCATCAACAGGGTTCAGACCAATTACTGCATCTCCAGCTCCCATAGATAAACCTTCCATAACTGAAGCCATGATACCATCTATATTGTCCGTAGTATGATTTGGTTGTAGACGAGTTGAAAAAGTTCCTGGAACACCGATTGTAGTATTGGCAGTCTTAGTTACTATGATCTTTTGTGCTCCTACTATTAAGTCTAAGTTAGACATAATTTTGGCAACTGCTGCTACCATTTCAGATGTTAGACCATTTGATATGCGATGGATATCATAGTTTGTGGTATTGCTATCTAAAATCCATTCTCTTAATTCAGCTACTTTCCAATTTTTAATCTTTTCATAAGTTTTAAGATTTACATTATCAATAATGATACGTGTTACCTCATCCTTTTCATAAGGCACTGCTGGGTTGTTAAATAAATCAGAAAGCGTTAATTGTGATAGAACAACTTTAGCTGCAACTCTTTCTCCAGCGCTAGCTGCTGCAACTCTAGCTAAATTATCCCCCGATTTTTCTTCATTAGCCTTCCCCATAACTTCCATTACAGAAGAAAATTGATAGGTTTTGCCAAAAAGCTTTGTCTTTAAAATCAAGTTTCATCCTCCATTTATCTTTAATTAAATACTAATGTCTTTACGACTACCGGTAAAACAGAACCTTCTGCAATTGGCTTTCCAATATCGATATAATCTCCATTTCGTACATGAACACTATCTATGCATACAAATGGATACTCTTTAGGAAGATGTGCATAAAGGCTGTGACCTAGTGCCTTTGCCATATCTTCTTTCACTATAATAACAAGTGGCAATTTTTCCTGAATCAACAGATCTAAACCTCTTATTATTTCTTTTGCTAAGTCCTGAATAAATTGGAAGGAAGGGCTATGGACACCTTCTACACCTAATCCAATAATTTGCAAACCTCCATCTACCATAAACCATTTTACTTTTTCTTGAATAATATCTCCTAAATTCCCACGACTATTCATATCTTCATCATCTTTAGATAACTGTAAGATAGGAATATTCTTAAGTGGAAGAATAGCTTCTTTATAGGTGATTGTACTACCAGAAACATCAGTTGTATGGGAGCCTGCTCCGACTACAGTAGCACGAATGGTTTCTACTGTTGGAATCACCTTAAGGCCTGTCATAAGGAGTGAACCACTTATTTTCTTACCTAACAAAAGTCCAATATCACCATATGCAAATGGATTTTGTAAACTTTCTTTTGTGATTCCATCCGCTACACCACCTGAAAATGAAATACATTTAATTTGAAGCTTAGTGTTCAATGACTTGTTAGTTATCAACAAGTCAAAATAAGGACTTTTTTTACTTAATCCAACGCTGTTTTCCAGTACCTGTACAAAGATATCTAAAAGTTTATCTAACTCCTTAAGATTTATTTTTTCATTTAAGCAAATATCTAAAGCTTCTCTTCTAATGATTTCCTTCACTTTTGGGGAAATGTAACGAATAATTTCATTGGTATCCACCTTTATCAAGCGACCTCCAATATCAAAGCAAGCTGTATCCTCAATATCCCCATCATTAAATACTGCTAGATTTGTTGTCCCGCCTCCAATATCAAGATTCACCGCCGTTGTGTGTTGGCTTTCAGAGTAGGAATAAGTTCCTGCTCCCTTACCGGCGATAATACTCTCTAAATCAGGACCAGCTGTTGCTACAACAAAATCTCCGGCAAAACCACTTAAAGCTTTAGCAACTGTCTGGGCATTTTCCTTTCGAACAGTTTCCCCGGTTATAATAACTGCCCCAGTCTGAATATTTGATTTTGCAATACCTGCTTTTTTATATTGTTGCTCTACAAATGCCTTTATACCATCGGAGTCTATTAGATTGTTTTCTAATATAGGAGTAAAGATAATATCACTCTTAAATATCACCTTTTTATCTATAATGGAAATCCTTGGAATTGTAAAAGCTGAAGCCATATTTTCAATTGAAAGTTCTGACAAAATTAATTGTGTTGTTGATGTTCCAATATCGATACCGACACTTAATAAGGTTTCTGCCATCTTATTTACTCCCTTTGAATATATTGTATATTTAAATTTTTTGAAAAAATAAACGCTTAATAAAAGGTTCATAATTGTCCCCTCATTAAGCGCCTTTGCTTCTATCTATGACCTCTTTGTCATATTCTAAATTAATTTATAAATGTAATTTTTGTTCCTTCATTACTGGGATTCAATATCAATTTTCCCCGATAATTTATTTCTTTACAAAACTAGTTATAATATGCAATCTCAAGTTGAAGATATTTTCATTATAAACGCCATAACAAATACCATATTCCCCATAAGCACTGTAAGGATAATTTTTATTCATTAAGTACTAGATAAAGGCACAACAGTAAAATCTAAAAGTCTTTCCATGGTTTCTAAAATATTTTCTAAAGCAATCTTAACTGAGGAAACATCTCCTATTATAACCACTGCACCAGAAAATCTGTCAACAAAACCAATTTCTATTTCAGCAGCTTTTGTCGCTATATCAACAGCGATAATTGATGCTTCACTTGGTGTTATAGTTAAAATGCCGACTGCTTCATTTTCAGATTGTACTATCCCCATCTTTTGATATAGTTCTAAATCAGCTTTTGCGATAACATGTGCAACGGTGATTTGTTTACCAGGAACATATTCCTGTATAATTCTCTCATTTGCCTCCAAATAATCACCTCATTTAATCAAAATTTATATAAATGATTTTCCTAGAATACTAATGACATCCTCTTTTGTTGGATCAATAGGATTTGTTGCTGTGCATCGATCTGCAAGAGCAGCTTCTGCTATTACATTTTTATCTGATTCAAATTGTTCCTTACTAACTCCCCATTCAGAAAGACTCTTTGGAATGGAAAGTCTCTTTTCAAGTGCAAGGATTGCATTTACTAAATTTCGCACACCTATTTGTGCGTTTCCAGCATTTAATCCTAAGAATTTAGCAATTTCTGCATACCTATTTGCAGCAGGGGTAGTATTCTTACTATAATTCTCTTTAATAACCCCTGCATTATAGCAAATAACATTCGGTAATAAGATACCATTTATTCTTCCATGTGAAATATGCCAACGTGCTCCTACTGCATGTGCTATACCATGGTTTAGCCCTAGTGAAGCTATGTTAAAGGCCATCCCAGCCATTGTTGATGCTATATGCATTTTTTCTCGTGCTTCTTTATCATTTCCATCTTTGTAAGCTCTCTCTAAATAAGCGAATACATAGCATATAGCTTTTTCGCTTAAAGCATCAGAAATATCATTGGCATTAGTGGAAACATAAGCTTCTATAGCGTGAGTAAGAACATCGATACCCGTATCAGCAGTTTGCTTAGGTGGTAAACCTGCAATAAGACCAGAATCTAAAATAGCTTCATCCGGCAATATTTGATCCGTAATCAATGGATATTTTGTTCCCTTTTCATCATCGGTAATAATAGAGAAATTCGTAACCTCTGAACCCGTTCCACTTGTTGTGGGAATAGTGACAAATCGTATTCCATTAAATCTATCAGTCCGTTCACCAAAATAAAGTATAGCTTTTGCTGCATCTATAGCAGAGCCACCTCCTATTGCTAATAAAATTGTAGCTGGAAATCCCTTACTATATTCTAATCCGGCAACAATAATATCAATTGGCGGATCTGGGATAACTTCAGAAAACACCATTATTTCTGTGCTGCTATCAATATAGTTTCTAATATGTGAAAGTAACTCTGATGAAGCAATAAAAGAATCTGTTACTATCAAAATCTTTTCATTCTTGAAATCTGATAATCTTTTCAGGCTTTCTTCACCAATATATAATGTTGTTCCAAATCTTATTTTTTGCATAACTACCACTCCTTTCTAACAAAAAAGCCATAGGAGAACAAATCGACCCAATTATTTTCTTATAGCTTCGTCTATAAAAATTAGCACACCATTGCGTTCCGTTTCTTAATAGAACATTGTTAAGTCTTAATCTTGTCAGCGAATTATAAAAAATGCATTCCTAGTTATCCAACAAGGGCTTTACCCGTCATTCAACTATTTTAGTGGAACCCGCAGCTATAGAAGCTGGGTACATTTAATTTAGTTATAAATCTTNNGCTCTCCTGGCAATTGTTCTGCAGATATGCAAAATACTTGCAGCTTGTGAACCACCTGGCAAGATAAAAGACTCCACCTCTTGAGGGATACCTTCATAGGCATCTATACACTTTTCAATCCACTCTGTCAAAGCAGATGTAACCCGGTACGTTCCTTTTCCTGTTGGCGTTGCTAAATCGTTGCCACAATCAAATAAATACTGTTGGATCTGTGTTAATTCGTTCTTCAAAGAATCATTGTTCTTTATAAATGTAATAGCATATCCTACAAAACTATTTAACTCATCAATAGTTCCATATGCTTTTATACGTTCACTATCTTTTGCTAATTGAATACCACCTATTATCTTAGTATAACCTTTATCACCCGTTCTAGTATAAATTTGCAAATTTATCCCTCCTTCTCCTTAGAAAGATAAGCTATCAACTCCGCTACTCCTTCATCTTCAACAGCTGAGAGCCGAAATACTCTCCCAACACCTGCTAATTCTAATCTTTTCTCAGCATTTATAATAGCTTCTTCATTTTGTGCCAGATCTATCTTTGTAATAATTCCTATACATGGTTTCGTAAAATTTTGTGCAAAATATGGTGAAAATGTCTGCCCTAATTCCGTCACGCTACAAACGAATCCAATGATATCTGAACTAGCGGCCATCATTTGTAAAGCGCTATAAAATCTTCTATGCATGACAAACTCTCCTGGCGTGTCAATCATCTGAGAATAGAACTCAACTGATTGTGTTTTTTTATATTTAAGGCTCTCTCCTTGAATCCTTTGGCAAAGGGTAGTTTTCCCACTCCCAACCGATCCAATTAACATAATTTTTTTCATTGTATACCTACCAGTTATGTTCTTGTTATTTTGGGAACAGAAAACTGCATAAGTTCTCTTAAGGAAATAACAACCTGTTCCATGGCAGATTGTACAGCTGATACATCCCCTAAGATAAATACAGACCCACTGAACCTATCAACAAATCCTATTTTAATAGGTGCAGTCTTTTTAGCTATATCCACTGCAATAATTGCAACCTCTGGTGGAGTTATGGTTAAAATACCGATTGCATGATACTTTTCATCATTCAAGCCTAATTTTTCAAAGATTCGATCATCTGGATTTGCTATAATATGTGCTAATGTCACTTGTTTACCTGGTACTGATTCAAATATCTTTCTTTCTAATATATTCATTTATTCCCTCATTTCACAATAAAAACACAACACACATTATTTATACTATATTCTTTGCTTTATGATACAAATATAAGTATTCCCTTTATAAACAAATTCTAGTCACCTAGAATTAGATTTTTGTTTGTATGATAACAAAAGATTGACACATTTTACTGTGCTGAGTTCAATAACATTTTTATCATTACCTTCATAAAATAAATTATTATATAAATAGAGGGGGAAAAATGGAAAAGAATTAATTCGCTCTAAAGAGGCGAGAAAGGTTACCTTAGTTGGTTTCTTCATTAATGAGTCGCTGGAATTTTGGGAAGAAGTGGTGCGATGATAGCTGATGCTGTTCATTCCTTGTCTGATTTTTTAACGGATATTGTAGTATTAATTAGTTTCAAATTAACCTCGAAACCTGAGGACGAATGTCATAATTAACAGTTCTTCTGTTATTGCTAATGCATGTCATCACAGATCTGACGCTTTTTCATCAATCGGTACGATGATTGGAATTGGTGGAGCGATAATTTTTGGTCAACAATGGACAATATTAGATCCAATTGCTTCAATAATTGTTAGCTTATTCATTTTTAAGTTAGCTTATGATATCTTTATCCCATCAATAAATGAACTTGTAGAAAAGTCCTTAAGTCATGAGGTAAGAGAAATGATTGAAGAATCATTCAACGAACTTCATGACGTTAGGGATTACCATAAATTAAGAATGAGGAGAGTAGGAACTAAAGCTGTAATCGAAAGTCATGTACTAGTTGATGGAAATCTTAATATAAAGGATGCTCATCATATAGCAGGTAAGGTTGAAACCAAAATTAAAGATTTAGTTGGTGAAAATTCAATTATGTACTTTACTGAAATCAAGGGATGGGATGNNTTCTTCATTCTTAGATCTAATTCTTTTTAAATTAACTACATTAGAAATACATGTAACCACTCCTGCAATTAGACTTCCAGTGCCAAAGGATGCACTATTTATAATTCCATATACTCCAATTAATGCCAAAACTACTCCTATACATAATCCTGCAATAGAACCAATCTTTGCAATTCTCTTCGAAGGATAGATCCCTTCTGCTGCTTTTTTTCATCTTTCCATATACTTATTTGTATGATCTTTTGCATTAATAATTTTCATATTTTTCTCCTATTCAAATATTTTATCGATAAGATTGTCAATCATAAACTCAAATACTTCAATTGGGTTAGATAATATCTTGTCTTTCTGCGCAATAGCAATTAACATAGCTGATAGCACTG
>DOON01000119.1 GCA_003514865.1 Clostridiales bacterium | reverse complement strand
ACGTCTGCTTCACGGAACAAAGGAAGATTTATCCTATAAATTAGAGCAGATTGCATGTGCGTCCAAAGCTGTTAAAGAATTAAAAGGACTTCGCCTTGCTTTAGTGGGCAGACCTTCAGATTGGCTTATATCCACTGCTGTAGATTATGAAGCTCTGAAAGAAAAAACAGGAATTGAAGTTATTGAAATAAGTATTGAAGAGCTGATTAGCGAAATTGAAAAGAAATCATATCCTGATAATGAAAGCTGCAGAGCTTTGTTTGAGAAAGATTTCGATAAAAATGAAATTGAAAATTCACTTGCAATATATGGTGCTTTTTCACGACTGGTGGAGAAATACAACCTTGACGGCTTCAGCGCAAGATGCTTTGACCTGCTTACAGCCGTTAAAAACAGCGGATGTCTTGGAATGGCTCTATTGAATCAAGAAGGAATCTACAGTGGATGCGAAGCAGACCTTCCATCTCTTATTTCCATGGCCATACTTGGTAAAATCTCAGGAAAGCCTGTATTCCAATGCAACCCTTCACGCGTACGAGACAGAGAAATTGTTTTTGCACACTGCACTGTTCCTTTGAACATGCCTACAACATATACTTTAGACACACATTTTGAATCAAATATCGGAGTTGCCGTTGCAGGTGACATACCACAGGGACCTGCCACTGTATTTAAAGCATCAGGTGACCTTGAGCGCAGATTTATATCAGGTGCTTATATTGAAGAAGCTCTTCACGAAAAAGATCAGTGCCGTACTCAAATCCGTGTAAGCTGCAAGGAAGATTCGGATAAATTCTTTAATACTCCTGTAGGAAACCATTACCTTGTATGTATGGGAGACTATTCGGAGCATCTGAAGGAGTTTTTTAATTTATTATAATTCTTAAGAGGTAACTATGCTTTTAAAAAACGGCAAGGTTCTGCAAATCAACAAGGACGGAATAATATTCAACCATATTGATATCCGTATTGACGGTCAAATAATACATGAAACCGGAAGCATGCTTATTCCACATGAAAATGAGGAATACATAGATTTATGCGGAGATATTGTGCTGCCTGGAATGGTCAACAGCCATTATCACTCTTATACAAACATCATCCGCGGAACTTCCTGGGGCGAGCCGCTGGAAATATGGTCATCTGACACTGTAAATCTTGGGGGTGTTTTAAGCGGTGAAGACATGGAACTGTCTGTTGCACTCGGCATATGTGAAATGCTGAGGTCAGGAGTAACAGCCTGCGTTGATCACCTTCCTCACTTGAAGACAGCGCATAATGCAGCTGAGATATACAGTAAATCAGGCTTCAGGGCAGGACTTGCACCAATGCTTCACAACATTCGGGATTGTGATTTTCTGCATGGAATGAAAAATGAATCTTCCGAACAGGAAACTAAAAAATATTTTCCTTCAATTGAAGAATATATGAGTTTTTATGATTACTTCATCAGACATTTTCACAGCCCTGAGGGAACCCTTCAGGTTATCTTGGGTGTAAATTCTCCGCAAAGAGCAGATGCTGAGCTGCTTGAGGCATCTTCATACATGTCTGATAAATACGGGCTGTCTGTTCACTGCCACCTTCTTGAAACCAGGTGGCAGCAGATGTCTTCTGACAATAATTCTATTATAGAAAAATTAGATTCATTTAGATTGCTTAAGGCCAATACCTCTTTGGCGCACTGCATATGGCTGAATGAAAAAGAGATGGACATTGTAGCCCATAGAAGGTCTGTGGTTGTTTCAAATCCGGCAAGCAATTTATTTTTAGGCAGCGGTATTTTTCCTGCACACGAATATATAAGGCGTGACATACCTTTTGCCTTAGGTTCTGATGGCTCCAACTGCGGGACAAACCACAATATGCTTGAAATTCTGAGATTGTTTCTGCTCATGCAAAGAAACAATCAAAATGACTACCGCCTATGGATTGATTCAATGACCGCGTATGCCATGGTAACAAAGAACGGAAGCAATGTACTCAATTTTCCTGTTCCATCAGGTTTTATTGAAACAGGATATGCAGCAGATTTAGCTATAGCAGATAAAAACAGTGTATTAGGCATAACAGATTTATCCTTGATGAATGAGCTTATATTCCATACCCCTGCTGTAAAAATGAAGCATGTGCTGGTAAATGGTAAGTTTTTGATGAAAGATTCTAAAATAACTGCCATAGATGAGGATGCACTCAGAAATGAGCTTTCAGAAAGAAAGTCCTATCTAACAAAATCCATAAACAAAGCATTGGTCAAGGCCACTTCAGAAAAACAAANNATTTATCGCTCCGCATATGAAAAATTATTTCAAAAAAGTGAATGACTTTTACGCCATTCACTTTTTTATTATTTAAACTGTTTGATTTGAGTCATTTTCTCTGTTTTTAATTTTATCCAGAATAACTCCGCATATTTCTCCGATACTCATGCTTCCTATATCGCCTTTTTGTCTTTCTCTTACAGATACAGTGTTGCTTTCAGCTTCCTTTTCTCCCACTACAAACATATATGGTACCTTCTGAAGCTGAGCTTCTCTGATTTTATATCCTATCTTTTCAGCTCTTGTATCTACTTCAACCTTTATGTTCAAGTCACTGAGTTCTTTTCTTACCTTTTCAGCATAATCACTGAATTTATCAGATATAGGAAGTATCTTAACCTGAACCGGTGCCAGCCATGTAGGGAATGCTCCCGCATATTGCTCAATAAGTATTCCGAAGAATCTTTCAATACTTCCGAAAGCAGTTCTGTGAATCATGATAGGTCTGTGCTTCGCTCCGTCCGCTCCCACATACTCCATTTCAAAACGCTGTGGCAGCTGGTAATCTAACTGTATTGTTCCGCACTGCCATGTTCTTCCTATACAGTCTGTAAGGTGGAAGTCAATCTTTGGTCCGTAGAAAGCTCCGTCTCCTTCATTTATTACATAATTCAGTTCAAGCTCATCTAATGCAGCCTTCAGTGAAGCTTCCGCCAAATCCCAGTCTTTTATTTCTCCAAGGAACTTCTCCGGTCTTGTGGAAAGCTCAAGCTTATATGAGAAGCCGAATCTTTTGTAAATTTCATCTATAAGCTGTATAACGCCCTTAATCTCATCCTTTATTTGCTCAGGCAGAATAAAGAGATGTGCGTCATCCTGAGTGAATGCTCTTACACGCATTAATCCGTGAAGTGCTCCCGATAACTCATGTCTGTGAACCCTTCCTGCTTCCGCACCTCTCATTGGGAAATCTTTGTATGAATGCATTGCATTTTTATATACAAGTATTCCTCCCGGGCAGTTCATTGGCTTGATGGCGAAATCCTGCTCGTCTATTACTGTTGTATACATATTTTCTCTGTAGTTGTACCAGTGTCCTGACACTTCCCATAAATGCCTGTTAAGCATGAGCGGAGTTTCTATTTCAACATAGCCTGCCTTTTTATGCATTTCTCTCCAGTACTTCATCAGCTCGTTTTTAACTTCCACTCCTTTTGGAAGGAAGAACGGAAATCCCGGGCCCTCTTCGGACATGAAAAATAAGTCAAGCTCTCTTCCAAGCTTTCTGTGGTCACGCTTCTTGGCTTCTTCAAGCATAGTTACATAGTCTTCAAGATCCTTTGCCTTTTCAAAAGTAATTCCGTAAATTCTCTGGAGCATTTTGTTATTTTCGCTTCCTCTCCAGTATGCACCGGCAACGCTTAACAGCTTAATTGCTTTCGGTTTTTTAGTTGATTCAAGGTGAGGTCCTGCACACAAATCAACGAAATCCCCCTGCTTGTAGAATGATATAATCGCATCCTCCGGCAAATCATTTATAAGCTCAGTCTTATATGTTTCATTTCTTTCCTCTGTGAATTTCAAAGCCTCTGCCCTTGGAAGCTCAAATCTCTCAAGCTCAAGGCCTTCCTTCACAACTTTTTTCATTTCAGCTTCGATTTTCTCCAAATCTTCCTGAGTC
>DOON01000120.1 GCA_003514865.1 Clostridiales bacterium | reverse complement strand
TCGGCTGTATATGTCTTCGGTATCAGAATGGATGGCACTCCGGTTACCGTTATTTCTGCAATTGTTATAGCTCCCGCACTTCCTATGACAATATCTGATGCGGACAGCACTGTTGCTGCATCGTACATGTAGTCCAGTATTTCTATGTTATCTCCCGGAGATATATTTTTAGAATTTATTTCTTCCATAAATCCGTCATAAAGCCTTTTTCCCGTAACATGTATAACTCGTATTCTTTTTTGCCCGCTGTACGCCTTTATAACATCAAGCATTGCTTCATTCAGACNNTTGGCGGTATCGGCAGAAAAATATTTTTCAGCCTCTTCAAAGCTTATGCCTATTACATCCACAACCTTTGAGAGCATTTTATTCGTTATTCCCGGAAATACATTCTGCTCATGAATCATTGTGGGAATTTTTTTCATACTTGCTGCAAGCACCACAGGACCGCATACGTATCCGCCTGTTCCCACCACTATATCAGGCTTAAAATCCTTTATTATCTTTAACGCCTGGGCTAAACCTTTCACTGATGCTACCAGCGTTTTTAAATTTTCAAAACTTATTTTCCTTCTCAAATATTTCGCGGTAACATATTTGAACTCAAAGCCTGCCTTGGGAACAAGCTCACTCTCCAGTCCATTTTTTGTTCCCACATACAATATTTCGTTTGAAGGGCTTTCATTTCTTACCTTTTGGGCTATTGCAAGAGCCGGATTTATATGGCCTCCTGTTCCTCCGCCTGTTATAAGTACTCTCATTTAATCATTCCTTCTATTCTCTATAATTACCATATAACCGGCATCAGTTCCTGTATGTATTTGAATACTTGGATATATTCAACAAAATACCCATTGAAAACAGCAAAAACATAAGAGACGAGCCTCCCGCGCTAATGAATGGCAGCGCTCTTCCTGTAGGCGGCATGGATGATGTTGCAACAGCTACATGAATTACAAACTGCACCAGCACAAGAGTCGTAATTCCCAGTGCCGCCTGGCTTCCGAAAAAATCCTCCGTGTTCATTGCAATTCTCAATCCTCTCCATGCAAATATTACGAAACCAAGCATCAAAAGTACACAACCGATAAATCCCAGCTCTTCGCCTATTATGGAGAAAATAAAATCATTGTAAGCCTCAGGCAAATAAAAAAACTTCTGTCTGCTCTTTCCTATGCCCATACCGAACAATCCTCCCGTGCCCAGCGCATACAGTGACTGTATTATCTGAAATCCCCCTCCCAGTGGATCCATGAAGGGGTCTAAAAACACGGTAATTCTTGCTATTCTGTATGGCTGCATCGCTATGAGCACAACAACTGCCCCAACCGCCAGTATAGCCAAAACCATAAGATGGCCTATTCTCGCTCCAGCACAGAAAAACATAACCATGAATGTGCCTCCCAATATTACCGCTGTGCTAAGGTCATCCTGAATTGCAATCAACATGCAGAACATCCCCATCATCATCAACGACGGAATAAAGCCCTTGTTCAGAGAAGTCATATTTTTTCTGTTTTTGTTAAAATAGTCAGCCATGTATAAAACCCCGCCTATTTTAATTATTTCTGAAGGCTGGAATGTTATGCCGGCTATACTTATCCATCTTTGGGCACCATTTGAGGCAATTCCAAGAACAACCGTCAGCAACGCAAAGCCCACGCACAAAAGCAGAATCATTTTATTCATTTTTGAATATATGACATATGGAATATTGGCAAGAAAAACCATTCCCACTAGGCCGATTACACCTGCCATCACCTGCTTTTTAAGAAAATATACAGGGTCCCCTTTAAATTTATAGTATCCGTCGGGATAGCTGGAGCTGTAAACCATAAGGAAGCCAAAAAGCACCAGCACCACAATTATAAAAATCAGAACCCAATCAACGGTTCTCTTCCCGGATTTCCTTGCTGTTTCCTCCATAATAATTTACCCTCTCCTTGAAATCTCTTCCTCTAACCTCGTAGTTAGGATACATGCCCCAGCTGGCGCACGCAGGAGACAAAACTACACTATCACCGTTCTCACTTAGAACAAAGCATTTTTTTACTGCCTCATCCATGTTTTTTACATGATATATATTTGTAAAGCCGTACTTCCTTGCACATACTTCAATATCCTGCGCAGTCTGCCCCAGAAGAACCATAGCCTTGACCTTTCCGTCAAAAGCCTTGATAAAATCATCGTACGGTGACTTTTTATCGTATCCGCCCGCTATTAAAATTATGGGCTTTTCAATTCCCTGAACGGCCTTTATAGAAGCATCGGGATTCGTTCCCTTTGAATCATTGTAAAATTTAACTCCGCCATATTCTCCGCAATATTCCAGGCGGTGCTCAACCCCCTTAAATTCCTTTAATACATGTGATATAATTTCACTTTTAATTCCCAGAGCCAGTGATGCACCGGCTGCAGCCATTGCATTTTCAAGGTTGTGCTTTCCGGGTATGAAAATATCGTCCGCATTTATGATGAATTCATCCAAACCATCATATTTGAACATCATTTTTCCATCCTTTAAATATATTCCCTCTTCAAGAATTCTTTCGGAACTGAAAAATATTTTTTTCGCTTTTATTTTATCTGCAAAGCTTCTTATAGTTTCATCTTCATAATTCAGAACGGCATAATCATTTTCGTCCTGGTTGACTACGTTTTTAAATTTTGCCTCTGTGTAACTATCCAATGTTCCGTGATAGTCCAGATGGTCAGGAGTAATGTTGGTTATAACGCTTATAAAGGGTTTATACTCATATGTTCCGGCAAGCTGAAAGCTGCTTACCTCAGCTACAAGCACATCATCCTTACAGGAATTCAGCCCATCGTAAAACATACCTGAGCCTATATTTCCTGTAACTCTACAACTATTTCCGCTCTCTTTGACTATTTCACCGATAAGCGTTGTGGTTGTAGTCTTTCCGTTAGTGCCGGTTATTGATACGATTGAAGCTTCCGTCACCTTGTATGCCGCCTCTATGTCGCTTATTACCCTGATGTTTTTTTTCAATAATTCCTGTACAATGGGAACCTCATACTTTATTCCCGGACTTTTGATGGCAAAATCCAAATTTTCCATGTTTATTGCTTTTATTTCATCATCACCAAAAAAATACTCCGCTTCAATTTCCTTTAATTCATCAGCCATCTCCGATGCCTTTTTCTTTGATTCATCATATACTGATATTTTTGCTCCGAGCATCGCAAGGCCCTTTATGCAGGCAACACCTGAAACCCCAAGCCCTATTACGAGTATGTTTTTATTTTTCATTTTAACCTCTCCTGTATGCCCCTTATAATATTATGTTTACTATATTGAATAAATACCTATAAATGCCAGTATAACGGTCACGAGCCAGAACACGCCCACAACCTTTGTTTCCTTCCACCCACACATTTCAAAATGATGGTGCAGCGGCGCCATTTTAAATATTCTTCTCTTTGTTCTTTTATAATGCAGAACCTGTATAATTACAGAAAGTGCCTCCGCAAAATATATGCCCCCTATGATTGGAATAAGCAGCAATGTATTTGACAACACTGCAACAGCAGCAACCGCTCCGCCCAGAGCCAGCGACCCTGTATCTCCCATAAACACCTTTGCAGGATTTGCATTGTGCTTTAAAAATCCCAGACATGAACCCGCCACAGCGGCACTCACTATAGAAATTCCTTCATATGTTGCATTTGTGCCCATGAGACTGCCTGTGATTAAGCTGAAGGTTGCCATAACAATCATCGTAACTCCGGTGCTGAGACCATCGAGGCCGTCCGTAAGATTTACGGCATTTACTATTCCCACTACCACAAACAAAACAAATGGAACATAAAGCACCCCTAAATCTATGTATGCATTGGCAAAGGGTATAACA
>DOON01000134.1:5567-6323 GCA_003514865.1 Clostridiales bacterium | reverse complement strand
TTATTATGGTTTTTAGTTTAGGCGCATGCAGCAAGCCAGCGGAAGCTCCGGCACAGAAGCCTGCAGAAACACCAAAAACTGAAGCACCAAAAACTGAAGCACCTGCATCAGGCAATGAAGCATTCGCGGGAAAGATTGCTATAGTTACAAACACTCTTTCACAAAATGAAGAAGAATACCGTTCTGCACAGGAAATGGTAGAGAGATACGGCGAAAAGAAAGTAATGCACGTTTTATGGCCGGATAACTTCATGACAGAACAGGAGCAAATGATCAGTATAATTTCCAAGATGGGCTCTGACCCGGAAGTTAAAGCATTGATTATTAACCAGGCTGTTCCGGGAACAAACGCCGCAGTTGATAAATTGCTGGAAACTCGCGATGATATGTTCATAGTGTATTGTACACCGCAGGAAAATCCTCCTGATGTTGCAGCAAGAGCAAACTTGATTCTTCAGCCTGACGAATTAGGTATGGGTAATACTATTCCTGAACAGGCGAAATTAATGGGAGCAAATACATTTGTTCACTATTCGTTCCCAAGACACATGTCAGTTGTTATGTTAGCTGCAAGAAGAGACCTTATGAAGGCTAAATGTGATGAAATAGGAATAAAATTTGTTGATGCTACAGCTCCAGACCCAACAGGGGATGCAGGAGTACCGGGAGCACAGCTTTTCATTCTTGAAGATGTTCCTAAGATGGTAGAAAAATACGGAAAGGATACTGCATTCTTCTCAACAAACTGCGCAATGC
>DOON01000134.1:0-5556 GCA_003514865.1 Clostridiales bacterium | reverse complement strand
CCGTCACCATACCATGGATATCCATCAGCATTGGGTATTGAAGCAACAGGATATACTGTTGATGCAATGGCTAATGTAATAAGCGAAACTGCAAAGAAGCTTAAAGAAGGCGGAGTTTTAGGAAGATTTGCAACATGGCCGGTACCTGTAGCTATGATGAACACAGTTGCAGGAAGCGAATATGCTGTTAAATGGATTAACGGCGAAGTTAATAAAGATGCTGTTGATACAGCTGTTTTAGAGAAATTGATGACTGAATATGCTAACGGTATTAGTGTTAAAACAACTCCATATGCATAAGGTTCAACTGAATATCCTACATTCAGATTGATACTGATGGACTTGTTGCGGTACGGAGAAGAGCATATATTATAATATAATATTTGTTAAGAGATTAAGGGATGTTTCGGAATTTCTTTTGATGAACTTCCGATACATTCCTTTTTACGAAATATACAATTATGCAATAACAGGAGGTAAAAATGAGCGATAACCTTCTAAGCTTAAAAAATGTTTCAAAAGAATACTCCGGAAACAGAGTATTGAAAGATATAAACATTGAGCTAAAAAAAGGTGAAATACTTGCCCTCATCGGTGAAAACGGAGCCGGTAAGTCAACGTTGATGAACATACTTTTTGGTATGCCGGTTATTCACACAACCGGAGGCTACGAAGGAACAATTGAAATTGAAGGTAAAAAGGTAAATATCAAAACTCCTCATGATGCCATGGCTTACGGTATAGGAATGGTTCATCAGGAGTTTATGCTTGTTCCGGGATTTACGATTACGGAAAATATCAAGCTGAACAGAGAAATAACAAAGGCTAATCCGGTAAGTATGATATTGGGAAAAAGGCTTGAATCATTGGACTTTGAAAAAATGAACCGGGATGCACGAAACGCCCTGGATGTTCTCGATATGAATATAGATGAATTTCTGCCGGTGGCAGGATTGCCGGTTGGACATATGCAGTTCATTGAAATTGCCAGGGAAATAGATAAAGAAGGAATTAAAATATTAGTATTTGACGAGCCTACGGCGGTATTGGCTGAGGCCGAAGCTAAAAACTTGCTCAGTGCCATAAAGAAATTGTCCCAACAGGGAATTGGAATTATATTTATTAGTCACAGACTTGATGAAATTATAGAGGTTGCTGNNCGACGAAGCCCATAAAGGAAACAGACAAATTTGAAATTGCGCAGCTTATGGTAGGAAGAAAGATTTCCATCGAAAGAATTGATTCAAAAAATAAGGCCACAAGTGATGAAACCATTTTAAGCATAAAGGATTTGCATGTTTCTATGCCTGGAGAAAGAGTCAAGGGCGTGGATTTGGAGGTTAAAAAAGGCGAAATAGTGGGCATAGGCGGTTTGGCGGGACAAGGCAAGCTTGGGATCGCAAATGGGCTTATGGGAATTTATTCTTCAAAGGGAGAGGTCACATTTAACGGAGAAAAGCTTCCGTTAAACGATGCAAAGGCTGCAATTCAGTCGGGGCTTGCATTTGTAAGCGAGGATAGAAAAGGTGTTGGTCTTCTGCTTGATGAGTCCATAGAAGGAAATATAGTATTTTCGGCAATGCAGACAAGAAATGATTTTTTGGTTAAAGTAGGTCCTTTTGGATTTATTGATTCCGCAAAAATCAGGCAGCATGCAAAGAAGATGATAAAGGATCTTGATATAAGGTGTACGTCACCGCTGCAGAAGGCAGGAAGGCTCAGCGGAGGAAACCAGCAGAAGGTGTGCGTTGCGAGAGCACTTACTTTAAATCCTCAGCTTCTTTTGGTATCTGAGCCTACGAGGGGTATAGATATAGGTGCTAAAAAATTAGTGCTTGATTTACTTAAGCAATTAAACGAGGAATACGGAATGACCATTGTGATGACTTCATCTGAGCTTGCGGAGCTAAGAAGTATATGCGACCGTATCATTATAATATGTGAAGGCAAGGTTGCGGGAGTCCTTTCTCCTGATGCACAGGATGCCGAGTTCGGCCTCATGATGTCGGGAAGCGAACATAATGCTGAAGGGAGTGAAGTATAAATGGACTGCATAAAAGAAAAACACGGTTTTAAGGATATAGTAAATAAAATCGGACTGCCAACTCTCATTATAGGATCATTTTGGATTATTGTTTTGATTATAGGCGGGATGCTGGATATTTCTATGGTCACACTTATGAGTGATACCATAAAGCGTGCCGGGATGAACGGTATACTGGTACTTGCTATGGTTCCCTCGATTCAGTCAGGAACCGGACCGAACTTCGCACTTCCAATAGGAATTGAATGTGGGTTGTTTGCAATGGTGTTGTCAGTTGAATTCGGATTTACAGGAGCGTCATGGCTTTTTGTATCAGTTGCAATGGCAATCGCATTTGCTGTCGTTACAGGGTATTTGTACGGAAAGCTTTTAAATTCTGTTAAGGGCTCCGAAATGACCATAGCAACATATACAGGATTCTCCAGTGCGGCTATTATGTGTCTTGCATGGCTCATGATTCCATTTTCAAGCCCTAAAATGGGATGGTTTATGGGAAAAGGCTTAAGAGAAACAATACAGCTTGATGCAGTCGGAGGAGCACAGATACTGAGCAACTTCTGGAGCTTCAACGTAAAAGGACTGACAATACCAACAGGTATGCTGTTAGTATTCTTTCTTTGCTGCTTGATAGTGTGGCTGTACTTCAGGTCTAAATCAGGTGTTGCAATATCTGCCGGGGGTATTAACCCAAGGTTTGCGCAGGCTTCAGGTATAAATATAGACAGAAACAGAATTAAAGCAAATGTTTTGTCCAATGTATTGGGAGCAATCGGAATAATCGTTTATTCCCAGGGCTATGGATATACACAGCTTTACAATGCTCCACTGATGATGGCGTTTCCGGCGGTATNNTCACGTGCCAAGGTTTCCCATGTCATAATCGGAGTATTTATATTCCAAGGGCTTCTTACAACGGCTCTTCCGGTGGCAAATCAGCTGTTTGAAAGCACAGACCTTTCAGAAATAATGCGTATGGTTATACAGAACGGTATAATTCTATATGCTTTAACACAGGTAGGAGGCGGCAAATAATGAATAATGCATATACGGGAGAAAGATTAAAGAGTAAAAGCAGTTCATCATGGGTTGCAGATAATATAGTTACATTGATATTTATTGCATTTACTATATTTGGTTTTGTGGTTTCCGACGGAGTTACAATGAACTTCTTTCTGACAGAGCTTTCAAGCAGGTTCTTCAGGAATGCATTCCTTGTTCTTTCGCTTATAATACCTGTTGTGGCAGGTCTAGGGCTGAACTTTGGTATAGTAGTAGGTGCAATGGCAGGCCAGATCGCCATAGCTATTGTGAGATATTTTGACTTGGGAGGAGTTTCAGGAATGTTCCTGACTTTCCTCATAGCATTCCCCATAGCAGCATTTTCCGGTTATCTTACGGGAATTCTGTACAACAAGACAAGAGGACAGGAAATGATAGCCAGCCTTATAGTTGGGTATTTTGCCAACGGTATTTATCAATTCATATTCCTGTTTGCGGTAGGGGTAATAATTAAGGTTCCTGCAGACCATCCTATGATTAAGCCTGATGGAGTAGGTGTAAGAATGACCGTCGATCTGGTTAAGGTTGAGGATGGCGGGTGGAAATATGCCCTTGATAAAATAATGGAAATACCATTTATGTGGGCAATTCTTATTGTGGCAGCAGCAGTGCTCTTGCTTCAGGTATTCAGATATGTTCGCAATAAAAACAAGGCAGCTTTCAGTGGTCAGAAAAGTGCCACACTTATCAATTCGGTGATATGCCTTGTACTTATCGGTATAAGCGCACATGCCATAGTTACGAAGTCAAGCCTTATGATGGTGAGAAAAGTTCCGGTTGTAATAGGCCTATTCATTATAGCACTTTGTATATTCAACGAAAAAATACTGAAAACAAAGTTAGGACAGGACTTCAGAAGTGTTGGGCAAAGTCAGCACATTGCCGAGGTTTCAGGTATAAATGTAGACAGGACAAGAATAATAGCGACAATAATGTCAACTGTATTGGCGGCATGGGGTCAGATTATGTACCTGCAGAACATGGGAACATTGAATACCTACGGAGCACATACACAAATTGGTATGTTTTCAGTTGCTGCACTTCTTGTTGGAGGAGCATCAACGCAAAAAGCTAATATAAGACATGCGATACTGGGTACTCTGTTATTTAACTCAATGTTTATAATGTCCCCTGAAATAGGACTTTCACTGTTTGGCAATGCATTGCTGGGAGAATATTTCAGAACATTCATGGTATACGGTGTTATAGGTCTTGCACTTGGACTCCACGTATGGAGAACATATGTAAAAGGCAAAGAAACGCTGGATTAAAGATAAAATTAAGTACAATTAAAATGAGAGGTTGCAGCAAATGAAGCGCAACCTCTCATTTTAAAATTGTTGCGGAACGTATTTTTTTGCGGTATAATCATGGCAGTAAAAACGGAGGAAAACATGAAGGATATGATACTTATACTTGCGATAGAATCATCCTGCGATGAAACAGCTGCTGCCGTTGTTGAAAACGGCAGGAATGTTTTGTCTAATATAATATCTTCACAGATTGAAGTACACAAGGAATTCGGCGGAGTTGTGCCGGAGGTTGCATCAAGAAAGCATATTGAAAACATAAACGACGTGGTCGAAGAGGCGCTGTCAGAAGCCAACGTAAGCGTCGAAGAAATAGATGCCATAGCGGTAACCTATGGTCCGGGACTCGTCGGTGCTCTTTTGGTAGGTGTGAACTTTGCAAAGGGTCTTTCATATGCATGGGGTAAGCCTCTCATAGCAGTGAATCATATTGAGGGTCACATAAATGCAAATTTCATAGAGGATAAGGAACTGGAGCCTCCATTCATATGTATGGTTGCATCCGGGGGGCATACGCACCTAGTGTATGTAAAAGATTACGGCAAATACGAAATACTTGGAAAGACAAGAGACGACGCTGCCGGAGAAGCATTTGATAAAATTGCCAGGGCAATAGGACTTGGGTATCCGGGAGGTCCTCTTATTGACAAGGTTGCAAAAATAGGAAATAAGAATGCAATAAAATTCCCAAGAGTTGTTATTGATGATGAGACGTTGGATTTCAGTTTCAGTGGACTGAAATCTGCAGTATTAAATTATATCCACAACAGCAACCAGAAAAATGATGAAGTTAATATGGAGGATGTTGCTGCAAGCTTTCAGGAAGCAGTGGTGGAAGTGCTTGCAATGAAGACGATAAAAGCTGCAAAGCTTAAAAATTGCGGTACAATCGCCCTTGCAGGGGGAGTTGCATCAAACTCCAGATTGAGAGAGGTTCTTCAGGAGGAATGCACGAAGCATAATTATAAATTTACAAAACCATCTCCTGTTTTATGCACGGACAATGCGGCAATGATCGGATGCGCGGCATATTATAAATATTTAAATAAACAATTTGCGGATGCATCCTTAAATGCACTGCCAAACTTAGAGCTTGCAGATTTGTAAACAGGGAAAAACAAAAAAGTATCAACAGCTGTGGAT
>DOON01000186.1 GCA_003514865.1 Clostridiales bacterium | reverse complement strand
TATATCAAAAAACCTGCAAGCGGAAGGCCTCTTCCTGCATTCTTTCACCCAAACGAATACGAGCACTTATATCCATTATCTGTCAGCTTCATTAAAACCTCTTCTTCTTTTTCATTTATTTTCGCAAATATCATGACTTGCTTATTTTTCAAAAGTTCAGATGCTATTTCTCTTGTTAATGCAACGCCATTTTCGATTAACATTTTATCTTCTTTCCACATAGAAAAATTGCAAGACGGATAATTTTTATATCCTGCACAAAAAAATTTTTTCTTGCCCTCTAAAATTTCTCTTCCGCATCTTGGACACACGCCGACAGCCTCTACACCGCCCTTTCGTCCCTCCTGCTGGAAGTTCACATTTGCCGCAGAGGTTATTTTACCTTCTCTTACTATCTCAGCAACATATTTTTTTATATCAACTATAAAATCTCTTGAGGCAACTTCCTTTTGTGCTATTTTCCCAAGCTGGCTTTCCCATTCTCCCGTAAGATCAGGTTTCTTAAGCTTTTCATGCACTATTTCAATCAGTTGAATTCCGTTTTGAGTAGGAGCTAAATTTTTCTTATTCCTTTTTATATATCCCACAGATATAAGCTTCTCAATTATTCCTGCCCTGGTTGCCGGAGTCCCCAGTCCTATTGACTTCATTTCTTCCTTGAGCTTTTCATCCTCTATCTGCTTGCCCGCTGTCTCCATGGCCGTGAGCAGCGTTGCCTCTGTATAAGGCTTCGGCGGAGATGTTTTTTTAGTCACAACATTTATTGCCTCAGGCATAAATTTATGGCCCACATCAATATTGATACTGATTTCCTTCTCCTCTGAATCATCCTTTATCTTGCCCAGCATAATGTCCTCTATTTCTTTCCAGCCGGGTATCACTACCTTTTTTCCTCTAGCCTTGAATTTATCACTTTCTATTTGGATTTCCAAATCAGTCTGATCGTATTCCTGCTTCTTGTCAAACACTGCAATAAATCTCGCCACTATGAGTCTAAGTATATTCCTTTCCCTTTCGGGAAGATTTATACCCGAGGCATTGCGGATATTGGGAGTCACTATGATGGCGTGATGGTCTGTAACCTTGGAATCATCTATAACCCTCTTATCCACGTTGAGCTTTTGACCCATTACCTTGTCAACGCAGTAATCAGCCCCCTTCCATCCGTCTCTTATATTTTTGAGCAGTCCCGGCAGGGATGACTTCATATCCTTCGTAAGATATCTGGAGTCCGTCCTGGGATATGTTGCAAGCTTGTATTTTTCATATAAGTTCTGGGCAGCATCCAATGTCTGCTCCGCAGAATATCCATACCTTCTGTTTCCGTCCCTCTGAAGCTCAGTCAAGTCATAAAGCAGAGGCCTTTCCACTGTAGCCCTCTTCGTTTTAAGCTTTGTGACCGTAGCCTCCTTATCTCTGCACCTGGATGCAATTTCTTCGGCTTTTTTCTGTTCGTCTATTCTTGTGCCGTCCTTATTGAACCATGTGGCAGTAAACATATTACAGTCTGCCGCAACCTCATAAAACGGCTGCGAAACAAAATTATCTATTTCCTTTTGCCTCTGCACTATCAAAGATAACGTCGGTGTCTGAACCCTTCCTATGGTGAGCATGCGATTATACTTTACTGTGAAAAGCCTCGTAGCGTTTATCCCCACAAGCCAATCCGCCTCCGAGCGTGCTCTCGCAGACTGGTATAAGCTGAAATACTCCTTGTTGTCCTTCAGCTTTTTAAAACCTTCCTCAATGGCCTCATCTGTCATACTGCTTATCCAAAGTCTTTTAACAGGCTTGTCGCAACCTGAATTAACATATACATATCCGAATATGAGCTGCCCTTCCCTTCCTGCGTCCGTAGCACATATGATTTCGTCAACTCTTTCGCTGAGCATGAGGGCCTTGACCGTTTCATACTGCTTGGCTGTTGAGGGATTAGTCATATATTTAAACTGTTTCGGAAAGATAGGGAGGTCATTTATATTCCAGCTCTTATATTTCGGATCATATTCCTCGGGATACGCAAGCTGAATCAGGTGCCCCACACACCATGTAATTATATAATCGTTATTTTCCATATACCCGTCCCTTGATCTGCCTATACCCAACACCTTGGCTATATCCTTGGCAACCGACGGTTTCTCGGTAACTATTAATTTCATAAAATCTTCCTCTGTAAACTATTGACAAATCATTATATCATAAACATCTCCACTTGTCCTGAATTATTTAATATTCAATGCAATTCTGCGCAATATTTACCATCTGCTAACGTCACATTTAATATTAACAAGAATTTACGTACTACATATAATACAGAAGTAATGTCATCGGCTTTTACCGATTATCTTTATATATGATTGGAGGTATTATATTTGAAAGAAAAACATATTTTTGCAGGCGGCAACACTTCCAAAGGGTTCTACAGCTGCTTTGACAGCGTATTCAATCCCGTTGAATTAAATCACATCTATATTCTTAAGGGAGGACCGGGGGTAGGCAAAAGCTCCTTCATGAAAAAATTTGCGGGAGAAATGCTTAAAAAGGATTATTCTGCTGAGTTTGTCCACTGCTCAAGCGATAATGAAAGCCTCGACGGAATTATTATACCGGAGCTGAAGATTGCCATCGTAGACGGCACGGCACCCCATACCATAGACCCTCAGATACCGGGCGCAGTTGATGAAATAGTCAATCTCGGAGCATTCATAGACGGCAATCAGCTTAAAAAATATAAAAACCAGATTATTCAAATTAATAAAAGCAAGGCTATGATTTACAAAAGTGCCTATAGATATTTGAAAGCAGCAGGCATTATTTCAGAGGAAATTAATGCCATCCATGACAGCCTTGTGGATACCGGCAAATTTGAAATTATGTGCAATGACNNCTTTAAAAAAGAAATCAAAAATTAAAAGGCTGTTCTCTGAAGCATACACAGCAAACGGATATATAAGCCATACCACATCTCTGTGCCAAGGCAAAAGGATATGGTCGGTTGTGGGAGAAAATACAGGCTATACTTCCGAGCTTTTAAAAATGCTTGCAGATGAAGCATCAAAACATGGGTACGACACCGAGCTTTATTGCATGCCTCTGAACCCGGATATGCTCCGGCACAACCATATACCCGAATTGAATCTCATAATAGCAAGTTCCGGGAACCATGCCATAGCGGACAGTGAAGAGGTGTTTGATATACATGGAATTATGAACACAGAAAATTTGAAAACTCGCATTTCAGAAATAGAAAATAACCTTCATTTATTTGATTTGCTAATTAAAATCGCCCTCGACAAACTATCTGAAACAAAAAAATATCACGAGCTCCTTGAGGTTTTTTATATAAACAGTATGGATTTTAACAGTGTGGATGATTCCTTTGAAAGCATATTGAGACAGTATACATAAAATCCAAGGAGGTATATTATGGTTTTAACATCTCTGCACTACCTTTATATTGTCATGGTAGTGGTTGTTCTGTCTATTATGCTTATGAAAAAAGACATTGTAATCCCATGCATCATAGGTATTTTCGCTATGGGATATCTTTATTCCGGAAGTGTCGTTACCGCGGTTCAGTCAATATTCAACACACTCATTTATGCCGGTAACGAATTTTGGGGAATAATGGTTATTATTTCACTTGTTGTGGCAATGTCAAAGGCATTGCAGGAAATTGGCTCTGACGTTTTAATAATGTCACCCATGAAAAAAATTATGGTCAATCCCTCAATGGCCTTTTGGGCAACCGGACTGACCATGATGATAATATCCTGGCTTGTATGGCCAAGTCCCGCTGTTCCCTTGATTGGTGCTGTGCTGCTGCCGGCGGCTCTCTCAGCAGGTCTGCCCGTAATCTATGCTGCCGTGGCAATGAACCTGTTTGGCCATGGAATAGCCCTTTCAAGTGACTTCTTCATACAGGGGGCTCCTACAATAACTGCAGCAGGAGCAGGAATAGAGGTTACACAGGCCATCAGAGCATCCATCCCAATATGGATCGCAATGTCATTGGTCACTGTGATAACAGCATTTCTCATGATGAAAAAGGACATGAAGAAAAATGCCGCCCTTTACACAGAAAATATACAAATGACAAAAACAAAAGATGTGGTTAAGGGTAAGACCACAAAGCTTATGGCGATACTCACTCCCTCAGCTTTTATTCTTGATATAGCGGCAATGCTTAAGTTTAAGCTTGCCGGCGGGGACGCAACCGCACTTGTAGGAGGAACCGCAATTTTAATAATGCTTATTACGGTTCTTGCCACCTATAAAACAAAGGATGCCCTTGATAAGGCTGTTGACTACATTAAAGAAGGGTTTTCATTTGGAATCACTGTATTCGCGCCGGTAATTTTCATAGGTGGCTTCTTCTTTCTCGGAAATCAGGGAGGTGCCACAGCCGTATTCGGAGAAGGTGCACCGGGAATACTGAATGATATAAGTATATTCCTCTCTCAGAGCATCCGGATGAATAAATTCTCAACCATTATGACTCAGTCGGCAGTGGCAATTATTACAGGTCTTGACGGTTCAGGCTTTTCCGGTCTGCCCATAGTCGGAACACTGGCATACACATTTTCCAAAATAATAGACATCAACATGTCAGGTCTGGCAGCTTTGGGACAGATAATAACCATATGGGTTGGCGGAGGAACAATAATTCCCTGGGGTGTCATACCCGTTGCCGCAATATGCAACATAAGCCCTCAAGAGCTGGCAAGAAAGAACTTGATTCCTGTCTTATGCGGAATAGCCGCAGCAATTATAACCGCATTGTTTATTTTGTAGCGGAAGCTGAAAGGAGACTGCCTAACGGCAGTCTTTTGAGCATATGAAGGCCATGAAATCCGAAAATTATTTAAAACTATTTACAAAATGAATCTTCACAAAAATCTAATAGCATCCATCGAATTTTCTTCTTGACCATTCGATGGATGCTGGTTTTAGTCACTATTAGTAAACTCGGCACTTATATAATAAATATCTTTCATTCTTTCTTGGTTTGATACTTCCATTATCATCCGATAATCCCCTCTTGTAACCGGTATCCAAATATTTATGGGGAAACTACTTTTCTCTTCATCTGAAGGTAATAGATAATTCAAAATATCAGTAAATGAAACATTACCGGAATATGGCACTTCATACCACTTATCTTCTTGCTCTTTCTCAAGTATTATCCTTTCGCCATAATAAATAGTTTCACTGTTATTATTCTGCAATGTTAACAATATCCTCTCATTATCAGAATCATACTTTGCATTTAGTGATACCCCTTCAAGAATATTTAATTGCTCTTGTTCAATAATAGACTTCCGCATACCACTAAAGAACTTTAAAAACTTTACTGGATCTTTTCTTTTTATGGAATATCTCTGATCGTTGACATATACGACATCATCCATAATTTGAATATCCATAACCGTCTTGTTCCCTTTTTCGTCTTTAAACTCAATATAAAATATATACGTCCAGCCCTTAGCTCTTTCTTCATCTGGTTGGGCACGATATTTTATTTTTTTTAAAATATCTATTATCTCATTTGCTTCCTCGTCTTCAAAAGTGAAATATGTAGTTGGATTACTCATAATTTGAGTTCTGCCTACAACCTTGTTCAAAGTCATTTCATCGGTTCCTTCAAATACATCAGTTACCTTGGCCATTTCACTGCATGATACAGTAAACAAAATGCTTGTACATAGATATATCAATAGTCTCAATCTCTTCATAAATCCCCTCACTGAACAATTTTATTTCATTTCTTGAGACGTTATAACTACATAAAAGTTCCAGCTGGTTTTCAATTATATCAAAAATTAACTTTCATATAAAATGTAATATTTCTTCCAAAAACTACAAAATAAATAAAAATACCCCATATTTATATATTTTTTGATTGACTTTATCTGAAGCTCTTATATAATAATATATATAAATGAATAGTATTTAATATAATTCACTTTTAATATATTGGGGTGCTTTTATGGATAATGTATCATTTACACTTACAAAAAATGAGCAGGAAGTTATGGAATTAATGTGGACGCTGGACAGGGCATTGTCACGTTCTGAAATT
>DOON01000187.1 GCA_003514865.1 Clostridiales bacterium | reverse complement strand
GAACTATTAATTGATAAATTAACTAACCTGAAAGCAATGCATTCATCAGAACACACTGCTTTTCAGGAGTGGGTGCAGTTTTCCAGACAGTGGCTTTTATATTCTGCGGCTTTCGGTTTTACAGACAATTATGAGAAAATAATGGATGGAGAATATACTAATGATATTCTATACGGTACATTTCATCAATATTCAATAGAAATTATGAAAAAGAAAGTAATGGGCAAGTATGTATATTCGGATGCTTCAATACTGAAGCTTGAATTGGCAGCTCAGACTATTATTAATTCATTGTTGGACAAATTTGTGCCAGCTGTGCTTGAATACGAGGAAGATGATGAAAATTACAAACAATCAAAAGGGGAACGAAAATTAACGGATTTGATATCTGAAAATTATAAAAGGTGTTATAAATCACACAAAACCGATAATGATTCATATAATCTGTACCTGAGATTACTGCTCGTTACGGATTTCATCAGCGGAATGACAGATTCTTATGCAAAGAACCTGTATCAAGCTTTGGTGGGGATTTATTAGGCGGCATGATAGGAAGGAAAAACGTATTGTTGTCTCTGCGCATTAAGAGAAGCTGTTATAAATGCTATAGTTCATAATGATTATTCTAATGGGATGCCTCCTGTTTTTAAGAATTCTCTGATAAACACATCGGTGCCTGTCGCTTAAGTTAATAAGTTATGTGTTGGAAGTTAAGCATAAGATAGACGATGATAGCGATGTTATAATTGACAAAAAAAAGCACCTAGACATCTACGAATAGTTTGCTACTAAAACCATTGATAGCAAATAAAGTGATGGTGCCAGGCACTTGAGTTATCGGTTTTTTTAAATTTTTGTTGCCTGAAATCTTATGTCAGCAACATTATATCTATATGAGTTAATCTACCATTTCTGCGTGTCTGAAATCCCAGATGGCTTCTTTTGTCAGCTCAACACCTTTTACCTTGTCTCCATCAATTATTCTTGTAAATGGATAGTAAAAAATCGGAGCTACAACCATGTTGTTCATCAACACGTCTTCAGCTTCCTTTAAAAGCTTATCTCTGTCCTTGCCTGATGCTGAACGAGATGCAATTATGGCATTTTCAAAAGCTTCCTGCTCAAGATTTAGATTTTTGTCGTGAGGAGCAACGACAGGCTCTTCTTTGTATCTCCATTGAGATTCATTGCTACCTGAATTGAGTGTGAACAACTCAAGGAGTGCCATCGGGTCGCCATAGTCTCCTAGCCAGCCACCACGGGCAATCATGTATTCACCATTTATTTTTGTTTCAAAGAATTCATCCCAGTCCTGATTAACCAGTTTAACCTCAACTCCAAGATTTTGTTTCCACATTTTTTGAAATGCTTCAGCAATTTTCTTGTTGTTTTCGTTAGTATTGTACACAAAGGTTATCTCGGGCAGTCCTTTTCCATTAGGGTATCCTGCATCTGCTAACAATTTTCTTGCTTCATAAACCAAGGCCCTGTTTGGGTCTATACCATACTCCGGAACAGCTATTCCGTTAGCATCTAATTTTCTTATAGATGTGTTGTCAGAGAAATTAATGCCTATAGGAATAAATCCTGTTGCAGGTATCTGACCAGCCTTAGTCACTTGCTGTACCAAGAGTGTTCTGTCTATAGCAAGTGAAAATGCCTTTCTAATCCTTATATCCTTCAGTACCGGATTATCAACGTTAAAGGTTAAAAAGGACNNAAGGAGGTACCCATATGCGGGACTATGGCAAAATTAGGATCTTGTTTTTGAAGCCTTGGTATCTGCTCGATAGGTATACTTATACTGTCAAGTATTTGGATTTCTCCATTATCATAGGCATTTAAAGCTAATGTACCATCTTGTATCATAAGAGCAATGATACCTTTTAGCTTAATTTTGTCTGCAGCCCAGTAATTTTCATTTTTGATAAATGTAATATGAGAACCTGTTTTGTATTCAGCAAGCTTAAAAGGTCCGTTAGAAATACATGTTGCCGGATTCTTTTCCCAACCTTCAGGTTTAGCTTCTATAATATCTTGTCTAACTGGATTAAAAGCAGGTAATGAAGTTAAACTCAACAAATATGGTGCCGGGAATTTGAGTTTAACTTCAAATGTTTTGTCATCTAAAGCCTTAACTCCTACATCATCCCTTGAACCTGTTTTGTTAAAGTANNGGTTTTCCATCTGACCATTTAAGTCCATCTCTCAAATGGAATGTGTATGTTTTTAAATCATCGGAAATATCCCACTTCACAGCCATCCCCGGCTCTACATCTACACCATTGACTACTCTTGTGAGGCCCTCAAACATGTTGTTTATAAGATGCTGTCCATAAACTTGATTGTTCAGTGTTGGATCCCAAGTTTGGGGATCAACAGCTATGTTCCATACTAAGAAACCATCGCTGTCCTTCTTTTCTTTCTTCACCAGTTCAGTATATGAACAAGTTTTTGTCTTCGCCTGTTCAACAGGCGAAGCCTTTCTTTCAGTGAAGCCTGCAGACAATGGCAATACCATAAATAGCACGATTATAATTGATATTACTTTTTTAAACATTTGATCCCTCCTGATTTTTTGCTTTGAAGTAAAGATTTCTCTATTTTATTATATTTATTATATCGAAGGGAATAAGCAAAAATCAACTAAAGGTTTTTGAAAATTATTTGTAAACAGGAAAATATTAGCCAATATAAAAATTTCTAAGTCTATTACTCCAAAAAATCCAACAAGGTATATCTATTATCCCCCAACATTGCGGGCTTGGAAATACCTTTTTTTATTTCCGCAACAAAATCATTAAGGTTGTAAACCATATTTGGTAACCATGTGACGTATTTTCCTACTTGCTCCAAATCATGTGCGTCACTGGCTCCTATGGGCATGAGCTGAAGCTCTGTGCAGTACTCGAATGCCATCTTATTTGCAGCTTGGGATGTGCTTCCGTTTAGCACTTCTATGCCTGTCAAGCCTTTTACTGATTTCAGATTTTCCTCAAGGCCTCTGTTGTTATTTCTGAATGGGTGGCATGAGAAGCAAACGCCGCCTTGTAGGAGGACGTAATCTATAAAGGTTTGTGCATCTACTCTTTCTTCGGGTATTGAGTCAATTCCGAATGCGGTTATATCGCCTTGGAGTGAGAAAAATTCAACCCCTACAAATATGGGGAAGTTAATTTTCTTTGAGTATTGCTCAGCAAAGTCTTTCAGGCCCATGCTGTCGTGGTCGGTGATGCAAATTGCATCAAGACCTCTTGCTTTTGCAACTTCTACTATTTCTTTAAGCTCATGCTTCGCATCGGATGAGAAGGTCTTTTCGTGTAAATGCATATCTACTAACATATTTTACTCCTATTGATTAATTACCTAACGATATCATAGGGGAGTTGTATTTTCAAATAAAAATATTTCATAATATTCCATTCAGCTATTACTTAAATTTATTGTACTTTGATATGCGGCCGTGATATCATAATGATTGCTATATATTGAAAATTAAGGAGAAACGAATGAAAAGAATTAAATTACTTATATTTTCAGCTATTTTGATTTTAAGCTTAGCGGCATGCGGAAACAATCCTCCTGCTGATCAGAATGCTGGATTGCTTAAACAAGAAACACCTGAGGAGACACCTGAAGAAGTAACTCCTGAGAAAATTGACTTTACAGGAAGAACACTGAATGTTGTAACTACAAGTGCTGATTATGTTCCGCTGTTTGAAAAGTTTACAGCTGAAACAGGAGCTAAGGTTGAATTCCTGTCCATGAGCTCGGGAGAGGTTATTTCAAGAATAAAGGCTGAGGGTGGAAACCCTATGGCGGATTTATGGTTTGGAGGCGGAATAGATGCCTTTATGCAAGCCAAGACGGATGGTATTCTTGAGCAGCACTTTTCACCTGAAGCTGGAACTGTTCCTGCTGAGTACAAGGATGCGGACGGATATTGGCTTTCAAAGGGGATCACTGTTGTAGGCTTTATGGTTAATCCTGCTATATTGGAGTCGAAAAACCTTGAAGTGCCTAAATCATGGAGTGACCTTGCAAAGCCTGAATACAAGGATGAAATCATAATGTCAAATCCGTTGATTTCTGGGACAAACTATGCTGTTGTTAAGGGATTGATTGACCTGTACGGTGAAGAGGAAGCATGGAACTATTTCTCAAAGCTTAATGCCAACATTCCTTTCTACGGAAAAAGAGGGGGAGATCCCCAGGAGAAGGTTACTGCAGGCGAATTTGCAATAGGTATTATTCCTGTTTCCAAGGGACCTTTTGACATTGCAAAGGAAAACGGATTTGAAATAATCTGGCCTGAAGAAGGAATTCCCTGGGTTCCGGAAGGAGTTGCAATTTTTAAGAACAGCAAGGGTGCAGATGTTGCAAAGGCATTTGTTGACTTTATGCTGAAGGATGAAAATCAGGAGCTTCTATCTAAGCTTGATGGCAAGGACGGTGCACAGATGATTAAGCCGGGTATAAAGGGCTATGAAACAGGACTTCCAAAGGATAAATTGATTGTACAGGATCTTTCCACATTTGGTACATTAAGAGAAGAAATTCTCAACAAGTGGCAGGAGCTGACAAAGGATAAAGAAAGCTAATATATCATTTAAAAGAGAGCACTTCACGGTGCTCTTTGTTTTGACTGTGGGCTGGGATAATGTTATAATACCACATTGGAGGCGGCGTGAATGAAAAGGGTTAAGAAGTTTTTGGACAGGCTTTTAATAGCAATTATATATATATCGATTTTGCTGTTTATATTGTATCCGTTTTTATGTGTCTTTTACCGGGCCTTATTTGTTGACGGAAGCTTTAATATAAATATGCTGAATAATTTCTTGACTAATGATATAAAGCTGCTAACAAACAGCCTGAAAACTGCTGTGCTCTCCACGATTATTTCAACGGTGACCGCTGTTTGTGTAGGTGTTTTCTATCTTGTATCCGGAAGGAGGGCAAGAAAAGCAATAAATTTAATTATGATGCTTCCCATGATTTCACCGCCATTTGTTACATCCCTTTCGTATATTACCCTGTTTGGCAGAAGAGGCCTCATAACACATGACATATTGGGGTTGACCGTTAATACCTACGGCATGTGGGGTATAGTGCTCATGCAGTCTCTGGGCTTTATTTCACTTAACTGCCTGGTTGTTACGGGAGCACTATCACGGATTAATTCTAAAATAATTTATTCGGCAAGAGATTTAGGAGCTGATACAACTTCGGTTATTAAGGATATTGTAATACCAATGCTTAAATCAACCATATTAATAATAGCTCTACTGACATTTGTCAGAAGCCTTGCGGATTTCACTATTCCGGCCATAATCGGCGGTAATTTCAACACCATGGCTACGGAAGCCTACATGAGCATGGTGGCATATGGTGATATAACAAGAGCTTCGGTTATAAATGTGGTTTTATTTATACCTGCACTTTTAGTTTTCATAATTTATAGAAAGAACATAAAAAATACTGACATGAACGAGTCCGGTGAAATAGAGGAGGACATACTGAGCAAGAGCGGCATACTTTACCGCATAATGAAGGTTGTTTCCGTAACCTTTATTTTTCTCATACTTTTACAATACGCCTCAATATTTCTCTCGGCATTTACAAAGAAACAAATGGGTGTGTCATATTTCACATTGCAGAATTTTATTGACGCAAGAGCGCATATTTCGGGAGCCTTTGTAAGAAGTGCGGTATATTCGCTCATATCCGGATTATGCGGTGCGGTTTTGGGAATTTTAATGGGATATTATCTTGAAATAAGAAAGCTTCGCTTTATGGGTTTCATTGATTTTGTAGCTATGATGCCATATATTATTCCCGGGTCGTTCTTTGGAATAGGCTACATACTTGCATTCAGGGGAGCTCCGTTTTTTCTTACTGGAACTGCAACAATCGTAGTATTGAACATGCTGTTTAAGCAGCTGCCATTTTCATCTAAAATAGGGATTGAAGCTTCAAATCAAATAAGTTCTGAAACTATAAATTCTGTAAAAGATCTTGGGGGAACGGATTGCGACGTTATTAAGGATGTAGTGATGCCCATGAGCAGAAATAGTCTGTTTGTATCCTTTGCAAACGGCTTTACGGCAACTATGACAACGGTGGGGTCAATTATTTTTCTTGTTTATCCCGGACAAAAGGTTGCAACACTTGTGATGTTTGACGTGATACAAGGGGGAAAATACAGCGTGGGATCTGTTATAGCTATATTGATTATTCTTATGACCATGGCTGTAAATGTAATATTTTACAAAGCTCTCATAAGGAGGAATGGAAATGTTTCTTGAGGTTAAGAATCTGACTAAAAAGTACAATAAAAAGACTGTGGTTTCCGATGTGTCTTTTGGAGTGGATGAAGGTGAGCTTCTGACGATTCTTGGTCCTTCGGGCTGCG
>DOON01000165.1:5187-17693 GCA_003514865.1 Clostridiales bacterium | reverse complement strand
GCTTAAGCACATTGCTGAATATATTTTATACCATCATGAACGTTGGGACGGAGCAGGTTATCCGAAAGGTTTAAAAGGCGCGGAAATTCCACTGTTGTCTAGAGTTCTTGCGGTAGCAGACACGTATGATGCGATGACAGAGGACAGGGTATATAGGAGAGCTTTATCTTGGGAATCTTCCATTGAAGAAATTGAGAAATGCACAGGTACTCAGTTTGATCCGGACATTGCACGGTTATTTATAGAGCTTATACGCAAACAAAAAGAAAAGGTTTAACTATAAATATAAGACTTTAATTAAAGCTTTAATGTAATAATGCATAATTAGAGCTTCAAGCTAAAATCAAAAAGCCGCTTTGCAGTTTTGCAAAGCGGCTTTTTGAAATTACTCCTATTTCTGCATATTGCGCATGTAATCCGGGCAAAGTCCTTCAAATATTGTACGGTGAAGGTCGATTTTAAATCCGGTACACTCTTCTATTAATTTATCAAGTTCATCCTTGTAGGGCAACGGTGAATCAAACAGGGCATCGCAGTTGGTACATATAATATGGTCGTGGGGGTTAACCGCCTGTCATATCTTTGTGATGTCAAATGGGTTTTCTGTCAATAACAGAATTGGATTAAACAGGAAGATGGAAATAATGCGGCATCGGTGTAATTTTTTTGCATATAAAGCCGATAATATATTAAAAGATGCGCATTTTTATATAAAAGACAGAAAATTTTATTACCTTTCATTCTGATGGCGTGGTATAATTATTTTATATGATTATGTTGATTAATAACTGTAAACTTAATGTATTGGTGATGAGGTCATATGGTTAGTGTTGAGTTAATACTTTTTATTTTGTTAATTGTATATGTTGCTATTTCGATATATGAATACAGGCTGATTCGCAAAAGTAAGAAACTACTGAGCGCATATGAAAATATGAGAAAGAAGTTGTTTGAAACCAGTGAGAAAATATCAAAGGCTACTAATGAGGAAGAAATTTACTCAATAGCACTGGACACAGTAACTGAGCTCATACCAAATGCGACAAAGGGGAGCATTCTGCTCTTTGACGAAGAAAATGAAGTGTTTTACTACAAGGTGGTAAAAGGGTTCCGTGAAGAACTGACGGATTTCATATTCAGGAAAGAGGAAGTGTATTTATATAAAATAAACGGATTCAGCAAATCCGCAATAATTAAAAATCCAAAGGAATTTGATATACGCAATGCAAATAAAGAGATTGTGGAAGGTCTTGAAAGTGTAAATGCTCTTGATATAAGCTGTACCATGGCCGCACCCATATATGCCGATCACAGGCTCATAGGCCTTATCAATGTTGATTCCGTCATTCCCGGTCATACATTTACGGAGCGGGATTTAGAATTTATGGATCAGATTAAATTTGAAATGGAGCTGGCAATAAGGAATGCACTTGCCCAGAACAAGCTAAAATATCTGGCAGATTACGATGAGCTTACGGGCCTTATTAACAGAAGGCTAATAAAAAAAGAATTTGACATGGAATTGGAGAGGCTTAATATTGATAAAAATCCGTTTTGTCTTGCCATGATAGATATAGATGATTTTAAAGCAATAAATGATACCTACGGCCATTATTACGGTGATATGGTTTTGAAGCACTTTGCTGCTGTTCTCAGGAGAGAGACAGTTACATCGGATGTGGTGGCAAGATTTGCGGGAGATGAGTTTATTGTGCTTTTCAGAGACCAGAATATTGCTCTGGCTGAAATTAAGATGGAGGGAATAGCAACAGCTGTTCTGGAATCGGGAACCGATGACACGCAAATCATGTTCAGCTATGGTATATGCGAAATTAACGATAAAAATANNTGCAGACATGAGGATGTATGCAAATAAGAAGGTAAAGGCATAATAAATAATAAAAATTGGGACATGGATATGAATATAGTTATTCCGAAAGAAGTTGGAACAGCATTAAATATTTTAAATAACAACGGGTTTGAAGCGTATATTGTGGGTGGATGCGTAAGAGACAGCCTGCTGGGCGGTGCTCCAAAGGACTGGGATATTACAACATCGGCCAGGACTGATGAAATAAGCATCTGCTTCAAGGAATACAGAACCATAAATACGGGGCTTAAGCACGGCACGGTCACGGTCATAATCCGCGGCATGCAGATTGAAATAACAACATACAGAATTGACGGCAGCTATACGGATAACAGGCATCCAGATACCGTATTTTTCACGGACAAAATAGCTGATGACCTGCAAAGAAGAGATTTCACCATCAACGCGATGGCATATGGGAGGAATGGAATTGTTGACTTGTTCGGATNNATTCGGGGAGGATGGGCTTAGGATTCTCAGGGCTCTGAGATTCGGCTCTGTGCTGGGCTTTAAAATTGAAAAAGTTACATCGGAAAGCATCCGCAAAAACAAGGAGCTCTTGTGCAATATTTCCAAAGAAAGAAGCGTGTCTGAATTTAACAAGCTTCTTATGGGATTAGATTTCTACGATGCTATGATGGAGTACAGAGAGCTTTTGGAGGTGTTCATTCCTGAAATAAAGAACTTCAGTGAGGAAGAGTGGAAAAGTATTTTGAATTCTATGAAACATGCAGACAGTCTTACACTCAGGCTTGCGCTTCTACTTTATGAAACAGGCAATGCGGAAAATATACTGAAGCACCTCAAGTATGACGGCAAAACAATCAGCTCCGTAGGACTATTGTCTTCATGCCGGGATGAGGAAATTATTTCTGATAAGATAGTTATAAAGAAGCTGCTTAAAAAAATAGGATATGACAATTGCACTGCCCTGATTAAATTTAAAGTCGCTGTATTTAAAGCTCGGGGCGATGTATTTGCAAATGAGCTTTCCGGACTGTATGAGGCTGAAAAGGCCGCAGAGGAAATAATCGCTGACAATGAATGCTACAGCCTGAAAATGCTGGATGTTGACGGCGATGACCTCATTGGAGCGGGACTTTCAAAAGGAATGGCTCTTGGGGCTGCATTGAATGAGCTTCTGGACCTTGTGATTGAAGAAAAGCTGGAAAACAAAAAGAAAGTATTGCTGGATTATATAAAAAATTTTAAATTAGCTNNGACAAATAGAAATTACGGTGATATTATTCGTAATAATACAAAAACAAACTGTTGAAGCGAAGATTAAACCGATATGTGCACTTACAGAGAGCGGGGGTAGATGAGAGCCCGGCAGAACGCAGTACGGACAAATGGATCGCTGAGGGTGAGGTGAACGGGTTAACACTCAAGTATCTGAAACGTAGGCCTACGTTACAAGGCAGAAAATGTGATGGCATTTTCATCAAAGTGGATTGAATTTTCAGTCAATTAAGGTGGTACCGCAGGAATTATACCTGTCCTTTTCATAAGGACGGGTTTTTTGTTTTTGTAAATACAATTCGGGAGAATAGAATGAAAAGAATTAGAATAGCAAGATAATGAAATAATAAAGTAAAAAAATAATATAATGATTACTTAACCTGGAGGTTGAAATGAAAAAGATATTATCAATAATTATGATTGTGGCAATAATGCTTGCAGCAGTGACCGGATGTACCGGAACAAACGCGAATGAAGAAAAGAAGCCTGTGGAAAATAAAAGCAATGGCCAGCAGGAACAAAAGACGGATGAAAATAAAAAAATAAAGATAGGAATAATCCAGCCGATTGAGCACCCTTCTCTAAACCAGATAAGAGAGTGCATAATCGCGGGGATTGAAGAGCAGGGACTCAAGGATGTGGTTGAGATAACCTACAAGGATGCACAGGGTGACCCATCCAACATAAACACGATTATATCCCAGTTCATAGGGGATAAGATGGATATTATAGTGCCAATAGGAACGGGAACGGCACAGAGTGCGGCTGCGGCTACAAAGGATATTCCGGTAATATTCGCGGCAGCAAGCTATCCGATGGAGGCGGGACTGGTAAAGGACCTGAACAGACCTGAGGCAAATGTGACAGGTGTGTCCGACGCAATAGACGTAAAGCAAATATTTGACCTGGCATTTGAGCTGACTCCTGAGGCAAAGACTTACGGTTTTCTGTACAACAGCGGTGAGGTAAATTCAGCAGCAGCCATTGACAAGGCAAAGGAATACCTGAAGGAAAAAGGCGTTGCATACACAGAAACAACAATAACAAATTCAAGCGAGCTTCTGCAGGCTGCTCAGTCATTGACGGGCAAGGCTGATGCCATATTCACACCTACTGACAACACCGTTGCGTCGGCAATGCCGGTACTTGCATCAGAGGCCATAAAGGCAGGAATTCCTGTGTATACGGGAGCGGATTCAATGGTTAACGACGGCGGCTTCGCAACGGTGGGCGTTGATTACACAGTGCTTGGAAGACAGGTGGCGGACATAGTGCGCAGAGTAATTGACGGAGTGCAGATTTCCGAGATACCTGTGGAAACACTGAAGGAATACGAAAAGATAGTGAATATATCTGTTGCTGAAAAAATCGGCGTTGAAATATCCGAAGATTTATTGAAGGGATTCAAGATTGTTAAATAACATAGGGGAGGCAGAAAATTGAGCTTGACATCATTTATAGGAGCAATTGAGCTGGGGCTTGTTTACTCGCTTCTGGCGTTCGGAACATATATATCATTCAGAATATTGAATGTTGCCGATTTAACGGTAGACGGAAGCTTTGTTTTGGGAGCAGCTGTTTCGGCTGTGTTCACATTCTCCGGCAATCCTGTAATGGGACTGATAACAGCGATTGTGGCAGGGGCGCTGGCGGGGATTATCACCGCCATACTCCAGACAAAGATGGGCATACAGCCCATACTGTCGGGGATTCTTACAATGACGGGACTGTACTCCGTGAATCTGGCAGTAATGGGAGGCAAGGCAAATATACCGCTGCTGAACAAGACCAGCATTTTCACATATGCAGAGCAATTATTTGCAGGGAAGGCATATAAAATAGCTGCACTGATTATAATTATTGCAGCGGTCTTTGCGCTGCTGAACTGGTTTTTCAGAACTCAACTGGGTCTGTCAATAAGAGCGGCCGGAGATAATGAGGCAATGTGCAGGGCATCCTCCATAGATACTGATTTCATTAAAATCATAGCATTTGCCATTTCAAATGCAATAGTGGCACTGTCCGGAGCACTGGTTGCCCAGATGCAGCAGTCTGCGGACGTGAACATGGGAGCGGGAATGGTGGTAATAAGCTTTGCCTCCATAATAATAGGAAGCGCCGTAATAAAAAATAAAAATATAACACTGGGACTTGTTTCGGTAATAATAGGCTCATTGATTTACAGATTTATAATTGCGCTTATACTGACAACCAATTTTCCGCCGTCTTACCTGAAATTAATATCCTCAATGGTGGTTATTGTGGCACTGTCTGTTCCCAATATTAAAAATAAGATGGAAGTTGCCAGATTGAGAAGGGGGNNGATGCTGAAATTAGAAGCTGTAAACAAGGTTTTCAATAAAAACACGCCTGATGAGCACAAGGCCTTGAACAATTTAAGCATGAATGTTTCCCGGGGAGAGTTTGTTACAATCATAGGAGGTAACGGTGCGGGAAAATCAACCATGTTCAATGCGATATCCGGCTCGTCGCTGTGTGATAACGGAAGCATTGAGCTGGACGGAGCGGACATAACATATATGCCTGAGTATAGAAGAGCATCATTTATAGGCCGTATTTTCCAGGACCCGATGAGGGGAACTGCTCCTAATCTCACGGTAGGAGAGAATCTCATCATTGCATATATGAAGAGCACCGGGAAAAATATTATGAGCATGCCCTCAAAGAAGGAAAAGAATTTCATTAGAGAGCGTCTGTCTGCTTTGAATCTCGGTCTCGAGGACAGAATGAACACAAAGATAGGACTGTTATCAGGAGGGCAGAGGCAGGCTGTGACTCTCATAATGGCAACACTTGTAAAGCCGAAGCTGCTGCTCCTTGATGAGCATACAGCGGCACTGGACCCCCTGAGCGCTAAGTCTGTCATGGACCTTACGAACAGAATTGTGTCGGAAGAAAATATAACAACGCTGATGATAACACATAATATAACTTCAGCCTTGGCATATGGTTCAAGAACTGTTATGATGGATTCAGGAAGTATTGCGGTGGATATTGACGGCAATGAGAGAAAAGGTCTTTCTGTGCAGGATATAATACAGAAATTCAGTGCTGTAAAAAATAAAGTATTTGATGACGATAACGCATTATTGTAGAAACACATTATAATGCCTACCCTTTAAGCCATTCCTTATACTAATTCGCATTAAATNNACTTTTAAATTAAAACAGTATTATATTTGACATCAATTGCATTATAAGGAATGGTTTTATATTGCATTAAAATTTTTCCAGTGAATGCCGATATATACTAAAAGCATACGAATGGAGAATTGTTATGATTTCAGCTATAAGCAGACTGTACCAGATTAAGCCCGGCAGTACGGGTAGCAAGAATACAGCAGTAAGCTTTTCTGCGGCACGTTATATGACTGCACTTGCGGCGGCGGAAAAAAGAGGCTCGGTATTTGCTGTGAAAAGAAGTCTGGCAACCGAAGCTCAAAAAATCAAAAATAATGGTGGAGACAGTGCGCAGGCGAAGCGTGCCCTTCAGAAAATTAAATATGTAATGAGAAAAGCCGACGAGAAAATATCCCATTTGGGAAATGAAGAAAGAAAAAAGGCTGAATTAAAGCGTGCAGAGGATACAGGTAAAAAGGAAGAGGCCAAGAGGCTTAAGAAAAACGTCCGTGTTCAAAAATATTTACGAAAGACTAACGAGCATGGAAATATTGTGAGAACGGCTCTTGAAGAGAAGGAAGAAATAAAAAAGTCCGGTATTCCGGAATACGGACCTGAAGCAGGTGCACCTGCCGTTGCAGAAATTCCGGCAGGCGCTGAAACACCCGCAGCAGTAGCCACGGGAGCTTCAATCGATATTTTGGCTTAAATTGTCTCAGTCTGTATATACGAAGGTTTCCTCTGCACCGCATTCGGGACAGTTTACGGTAACCATGTAGCTGTACATAGAAAGAACCTTTACGTCGGTACATTGGCTTGAGTTTTCATCCTTGCCCTTGTACCTTACCTTTTTTTCGGCTTCAGAGCCCTTTGAATAATAGTAATTATATCTTTTTCCGCAGCTTTCGCATTTGCGTCTGCCTTTGACTGATAGCATTGTTTCACATCCTAATAATATTTTATCGACTTATTATATACTGAGCTCGTATTCATTTCAACAATAAAATGCACTTCCCATCCTGCATATATTTATATCGGAATAGAAGTGCATTTATTATTTCCCATAATCACATATTAATTTCAAGCATACATGAGGATAATACTATTTTACCGCTGTAATGTTCCTGTGCTTGCAGCTTCAAATCCTCTAAGTTTCCGAAATGCGGAAGGTGAGTTAGAATAAGCATTTTTGCTTTTGCCTCCTCTGCCAGCATTCCTGCCTGNNGTTCAGATGACCTGCAGCCGTGCCGTCCATGTGTGCATAAAAGCTGCACTCTGTCATCAGCACATCTGAGTTTTCGAAAAACTCCGGCAGCTCACTGAAATAAGATGTATCCGATGTAAAAGAAAATATTTTGCCGTCACATTTAATTTTTACGCTGTAAGCATCCACAGGGTGTACGTTCTTTATAAAGCTTATTTCAAAGGGACCTAAATTAAGCACACTTTTTTCATCATAGCTTTTGCCGCATGTATATTCTCCCCAATTCAGCAGCTTGAAAAACTCGCCTTCAGGGGCATAAATGTCCAATGAGTCGCTTATTTCTCCAAGCTGTGTCTTTATCTGCCGCCCGTACTGCAGCGGGCCGATATCGCAGCAATGGTCATAATGGTAGTGGGTTATAAGAACGGCATCCAGTTTTCCCAAATCGATTTTTTTCTGAATAGTGCTCACAACTCCGCTGCCGCACTCCAGCAGCAGCTTGTATTCATCATGCTCTATGAGGTACCCGGAGGTAGCCTCTCCGGCACGGGGAAAGCCTCCCCAGTGCCCGATAATCGTAATTTTCATATTCACATCCTATGCAATGCTGAACTGGGAGTTATAAAGCTCGGCATAAATTCCGTTCAGGTTTATAAGCTCCTCGTGTTTTCCTCTTTCCTGTATGCCCTTATCCGTGATTACTATAATTTCATCAGAGTTTTTAATTGTGGAGAGCCTGTGTGCAACAACCACAGTAGTCCTGCCCTTTGAAAGCTCTTCCAGAGAATGCTGAATCATTTGCTCCGTTGCGTTGTCCAGAGCTGATGTCGCTTCATCCAATATTAATATGGGCGGATTTTTCAAAAATACTCTTGCAATTGAAATTCTCTGCTTCTGCCCGCCTGACAGCTTAACTCCTCTTTCTCCCACATATGTGTCGTAACCCTCGGGAAGGGACATTATGAAATCGTGGATGTTTGCCATCTTGGCTGCTTCAATAACTTCTTCCATGGTGGCGTCAAATTTCCCGCAGTGGATGTTGTCGGCGATTGTTCCCGTAAACAGAAATACATCCTGCTGAACTATTCCTATATTTTTTCTCAGGGATCTGCGTGTAAAGTCCTTGATATCGGTGTTGTCAATATAAATATTTCCTTCCTCTGTTTCGTAGAAGCGTGGAATCAGGTGGCACAGAGTTGTTTTTCCTCCTCCTGAGGGTCCTACGAAGGACACAGTTTTTCCTGCCTCTATGCTGAATGAAATATCCTTCAAAACTTCCTTGTGGTCGTCATAGGAGAAAGAAACATTTTCAAATTTAATTTCTCCCTCCACTGAATCTATATCTCTTGCACCGGGCTCGTCTTGTTCTGTTTCTTTGTCCATGACTTCAATGAAGCGTCTGAAGCCCGAAATTCCAGATTGATACTGTTCAACAAAGTTGATGAGCTTTCGTATTGGATTTAAAAAGTTTCCTATATATAATATGAAGGCAGCGAAATCTCCGAAGTTTATCCATCCCTTGAAGAAGAAGATACCGCCTGTGCTGAGCACCAGCAAATTTAAAAAGTCTATTATAAAGGATGAGCCCACGTGGAATTCGGCCATTACCTTGTATGCCTTTTTCCTTGCATGCTGGAATTTCTTGTTGTTGTTTTCAAATTTCTCAATTTCATTTTCCTTGTTGCTGAATGCCTTTGAAACTCTGATGCCTGAAATGCTGTTTTCAATGGTTGCATTTACTTCGCCGATGGTTTCTCTTGTTTCCATAAAGGAATCCGACATTCTCACCCTAAGCTTCATTGCAAAAATCACAAGGAAAGGAATTACGGAAAACACTATAAGTGCAAGCGGAAGGTTGATGGTGCTCAATGCTATGAAGGATCCTATGAGCATTACAACTGAAACGAACAAATCCTCCGGGCCGTGGTGTGCAAGCTCCGATACGTCCATCAGGTCGTTTATGATTCTAGAAGAAAGTGTTCCGGTCTTGCTGTCATCAAAGAAAACAAAGGGAAGGTCCTGAAGATGCTCGAATATATCCCTTCTCATTCGTGCCTGCATCATTACTCCCATTATGTGGCCGTAATATGTTATGTAGTAATTCAGCCCCACCTTCAGCAGGTATATTAATCCTAAAATAACCAGCCATGTAATCATAACCTGAAACTGCTGGTTTGGAACATATATATTGATTATGTTTCGTGTTATGAGAGGATAAAACAAATCGCATATGGCTAATGTAAATGCACAGATCATATCTATGATGAATATTTTTTTAATTGGTTTTGGTTTGTAGTACGAAATAAATCTTTTTATCATATNNCATCAGAAGGCTCAGAAGTATTACAGGGAGGGCGTATCCCATACCTTCCTTAATAACCGAAGAACCCTGAGTAAAAATAAATATTGCAACTGCCAAAACGGCATATCCGAACCATCTTTTCTGCTGAAACTCTTTTAATTTTTTCTGGCGCATTTCATACATGGCACACCTCATATATAGTTTATATAATGATATCATTTATTTAATTCTTTTTCAACGTACAAAAGGACAATTTTGTTCTGCTTTGCAATATATTATTGACTTTTTCATGAAATTATGGTACTACTATAGGGGCTTACGGTAATGTTGCTTTTCAAAATTTATTACAGATACAGTAATGGTTTGATTATAAAGGCTGAAAAAAGGTAAAATATTAGGTAAGTATTCAGTAAAAGATATTTTTATAAATTTTATTAACTGAAAGGATTATATGATGAAAAAATCGATAGCAACACTACTTATTGCGGCTGTATTGACTATGCTTTCAATAACAGCATGCACAAATCAGGAAAACACTCCAAAGGGCGCAGGCGAAGTCAAGACAGGCCTTACCATGGGTTATACCACGGAGCCGGAAGGTCTTGACCCTCACAGAACTGCTGCAGCTTCCACATTTACGGTTACAAACAACATATATGATACACTGGTGGGCGTAACATCCGACTGGCAGATAGTGCCCAGACTGGCTACAGACTGGAAACTCTCAGATAACGGAATGGAAATTACGTTCAATTTAAGAGATGATGTCAAATTCCACAACGGCAGGCAGATGACTGCAAATGACGTTGTATTTTCATTTAACAGGCTTAAGGACGCTGAAAGCCCCAGAGCAAGAGATTACGAAAATATCAAGGCAGAGGCTGTGGGTGATTATTCCGTGAAATTCACAACGGAAAAGCTGGATGTTGAGCTCTTGAAAAACTTCGCATATCCATGGGCAGCCGTTGTACCACAAGAGGCAGTTGAAAATCTTAAGACACAGCCCGTAGGCACAGGTGCATTCACTCTGAAGGAATGGATTCCTCAGCAGCATCTGACACTTAAGAGAAACGACGATTACTACGGTGACAAGGCGAAGCTGGAAACAATAGAGCTGGTTATCCTGCCCGATGTAACATCCATGATGGCAAGCTTCCAGACAGGAAATTTAGATATAATACCTCTGAACGGAGATCAGGTTACAATAGTTGAAGGCAATCAGGACTACAAGGTTATTTCTGAGCCAATGAATGCCGTACAGATTATGTCCCTGAATACAAACAATAAAATATTGTCCGACGAAAGAGTGAGAAGAGCAATGGCAATGGCCATAAAAAAGGATGATGTCATAGCAGCAGCCATGTTCGGCTACGGCGATGCGATAGGCTCACACCTGCCTCCTACTTCACCGGATTATTATGATGCAAACAGCATCATCGAATATAACCCTGAAAAAGCTAAGGAGCTTCTGAAGGAAGCAGGCTATGAAAATGGATTTGATATTAAGATGGCCCTTCCGAAAAACTACCAGCTTCATGTGGATGCCGGACAGGTAATAGCAGACCAGCTGAGCAAAATAGGAATTAATGTAAAAATAGATATAATTGAATGGGGAACATGGCTCAGCGAGGTTTACGGAGCCAAGAATTTTGAAACAACCGTTGTGGGACATACGGGCAGACTTGATTCATACGCATTTTTGTCAAGGTACAAATCCGACAGCAACGATTATATAAGCCTGAGGTCAGGCGAGGTAGACGAGCTTCTGGACAGGTCAAGGCAGGAGCTGGATGAAGGCAAGAGAAAAGAAATATATAAAGAAATACAGGTTATTCTGGCAAACAAGCTGCCTGCAATTTATCTTGAAACACCGCGCACAATGCTTGCTTTGCAGAAAAATGTAGAAGGCATGGGAATATTCCCTCTGGACTTCTATGATTTCAAGGAAGTATATTTTACTGAATAATCAGGTGAAGTATGTTAAGATATGTAATAAACAGAGTTAAAAGTTCAATAGTTGTACTGCTTATGGTTTCCGTGATTACATTTTTTGTGCTCATGATAGTTCCGGGAGATCCCGCGCAATTAATTTTAGGCACCGATGCAACCCCCGAGATGATTGCCGACCTTCACAGGGCCATGGGTCTCGACAAGCCTGTTTACCAGCAGTATTTCAGCTGGCTTGTGAACCTAGCGAAGCTTGATATGGGAACATCATATGTGTACGGAAAGTCAGTGACATCATTGATAGTAAATGCCCTGCCCGTTACATTGTCTATTGCTGTATATGCAATGGCTGTGGCAGCTATTTTCGCTTTTGCGGCAGGCATAATTGCGGCAGTCAAAAAAGATAAATTTGCAGACTATTTTTCAAGAAGCATCATGCAGCTTGGATCAGCCATTCCTTCCTTCTGGATAGGAATGGTTTTTATTGTTTTTTTTGGACTTAGAATGAAGATATTTCCCGTGTCCGGATTTGTTCCCATCAGCAGCGGATTTTTGGGATTTATTAAAAGTATAACACTTCCTGCCGTTGTTCTTGCTATCGGTGAGACAGGAATGCTGCTGCGCATAGTCAGAAGTTCCATGCTTGATTCACTGAAGCAGGATTACATGGATATGGCAAAAATAAAGGGACTGGGTGCAGGAAAAATATATTTTAAATATGCTCTCCGGGGTGCCTTAATTGCTCCTGTTACAATTATGGGAATGCAGTTTGCAAAGCTTGCGGGAGGCACGGTGGTGGT
>DOON01000165.1:0-5134 GCA_003514865.1 Clostridiales bacterium | reverse complement strand
ATCCGCCGTTATAGTTACGTCCCTGCTGACCGACATTGCGGTGATGCTCATAAATCCGAGAATAAAAGCCGCCGAGCGAGGAGAATAAAATGAAAAGGAATTTTAGCCTTTGGCTTGGAATAATACTTGTATTGGCAATACTGGCTGTGTGGGTGGTGTCATTTGTGTTCATGCCCTATCCGCCAAATGAAATGAATATGTCACAGCGTTTTTTAAAGCCTGATATGAGCTCGGAGCATATTTTGGGAACCGATAATTTCGGTCGCGATATACTCAGCAGAATAATGTACGGTTCAAGAAATGTGCTGCTGGTAGGGGTCGGTTCTGTAACACTGGGAGCTGCGGTTGGAGTTATANNCGTCATTGCAATAGGTATTTTTATGGTGCCTGTGTTTTCAAGGCTTGTTTACTCAATGGTTCTGGACGCAGAAAATCTCCTGTATATCAAGGCCGCCAAAAGCTATGGAAGCTCAAACATGCTCATATTCAAAAGACACTACATCCCTGCAATGCTGCCGAGGTTAATCACACAGTACAGCTCTTCCATAGGCTCTGCAGTAATGATTGAAACGTCCCTTTCATTTCTGGGACTGGGGATTCAGCCTCCATTTGCCAGCTGGGGAATGATGCTGAGCGAATCCAGACAGTTCTTTTTAGTGTACCCGTACCTGGCTGTAGCACCGGGAATAGCAATTATAATAACAATTTTAGGCTTCAATCTCATAGGTGACGGCCTGAACGACAGACTGATTCACAGGAGGTCCGGCAATGAATGAAACGGTGCATATAAAAAATCTGGACATCCGGGCCGGAAGCAGAACTCTTGTGAGCAGTGTGAATTTAAAGGTTGAAGACGGAGAAATTTTCGGGCTGGTGGGAGAATCGGGCTCCGGAAAAACTCTTACGGCAAAGTCAGCCATAGGCTTGCTGCCTGAAAATCTTGAGCTTTCGGCAGATGAAATCATGACGTCCGGCAGCAACATAATTCAGATGTCAAAAAAAGAAAGGAGGATGCACATAGGCAGGAACACGGGGTACATACCCCAGAATACTGTTTTCTACCTGCATCCCATGATTAAAATAAAGAACCAGATAGGCGACGGCTACATGTACCACATGAAAAAGGGCAGGTACGAGGCTCTGGAAAAGGCTTCGGAGCTTTTATACAAGGTGGGCTTTGAAAATCCGAAAAATATTCTGAATATGTATCCATGGCAGCTGAGCGGGGGAATGAGGCAGAGAGTGAACATAGCCATGGCTCTAATGAACGACCCCAAGCTTATAATTGCGGATGAACCCACAACGGCCCTTGACTCAACAGTGCAAAAGCAGGTGATGGAGCTTTTCAGGGGTATAAATGAGGAAATGGGAATATCGGTTCTTCTCATATCTCATGATTTGAGCCTGATAAAGAGATACAGCCGCAGCATGGCGGTTATGTATGCGGGGCAGATTGTTGAATCAGGCAGCACGGAGCAGGTGTTCAGAGACCCGCGGCATCCATATACACGTATGCTCATCAAAATTATTCCTTCATTTAAAATAAAGAAAAACGAGCCCTTGACGGAAATTCCCGGCTATGTGCAGGATGACGGAAGAGACGGCAAAGGCTGCGTGTTTATGAAAAGATGCCCCTACGCAATGGATATATGCGCTGAAATTGTCAATGAGCACGAGGAAGACAAACATTATTACAAATGCAATCTGGACAGAGGATTTTATGAGTGAAATAAAAACTGCAATATCACTTAAAAATATACGCAACGAATTTGCCGTCAGAAAGCACTTTTTAACCGGGAAGGTTCAGGAAAAGGTGGTGGCGGTAAAAAGCGCCTCCTTTGATGTGGAGGAAGGCAAAACTCTGGGAATCGTGGGAGAGTNNAAGCGGAAAATCCACCATCGGAGAAATAGCAGGCGGGCTTCAGAAGCAAAGCTTTGGCAAGGTATACTACTACGGAAAGGATACCATATCCATGACCGGTGACGAATATGAGCAGTTCAGGCGCAGCGTCCAGTTCATATTCCAGGACCCCAAGGGCTCCATGGACCCCAATTATACGGTTGGCGACAATATTGCCTTCCCCCTGCTGACACTGAAACTGTCTCGGTCAAAGGAGGAAGCTAATAATCTCGTTTCCGAAATGCTCATGCGGGTTGGACTTGGAGCGGACACGGGAAGGAAGTATCCATCGGAAATAAGTGGTGGTCAGTGCCAGAGAGCGGCCATTGCAAGAGCGCTCATAGTAAAGCCAAGAGTAATCATATGCGNNAGATATTGAATTTGCTGAAAAAGCTTCAGAAGGAGTCAAATATTTCATATATATTTATATCACACGACATTGGAGCGGTAAATTATATGTCGGACAGCATACTGGTAATGAGCAAGGGGAATGTTGTGGAATACGGAGATGCCAGGGAAGTGCTGTTGCATCCCCGTGAAGCGTATACGAGAAACTTGATAGAAAGCGCATTTTTGGACAGATATTAATAAATGAATGTAAACGTGGTGAAAATATGGAACTTGAATTAAGAGAAAATGAAAAAATAGAGGATTTGCAGTGCAAGGGTTTGAAAATCATTCAGAATAAAGAGTGGTTCTGCTTTGGCATGGACGCCGTACTGCTTACAAATTACTGCGATATTAAGAATAATTCCCGCATAGTTGATTTGGGAACAGGAACGGGCATCATCCCCATACTGCTCAGCGGCAAAAGAAGCTATTCAAAGGCGTATGCCGTGGAAATACAGGAAGAGGTTGCCGAAATGGCGGGACGCAGCGTAGAGCTCAACGGCCTCCAGGACAAGATAGAAATATTGAATATAGATTTGAAGGAAGTTCTGGGGTATTTGGAGCCCAATTCATTTGACGCCGTGATTTCAAACCCTCCCTACAAGCTTTCGAACAGCGGAATAATCAACCCAACGGACAAGAAGGCAATATCCAGACATGAGATAAAATGCTCCCTTGTNNCTCATACGAGCTTCCAAAAACGGAAACCCGGAGCTTAAGTTTGATCCTCCTCTGTATATCTATGATGAAGAGGGAAATTACACAGAGGATGTTTATAAAATATACGGAATGGAAATATAAGACTTCACCGGCAGATTTCTATCTGCCGGTGAAAAAGCACGCTGCTGCGTTGCTGTTGACTTGAAATGCTATATTGAGAAGTACTTCCTTTTTTTAGATGCCAGGCATCCGTCATATCCCCAGCCTTCTAAGAACTCCCTGTGCTTTTTATTTATTAATTGCCTTTCATATTTAAACCTTGCATATTTTTCACATTTATCATGGCAAAACAATCTGCGTTCATCGCAATTCAAACAACTTTTGTTCATAACGTCACCCCTAAAGAATATTTGTCTTGACAATCAACATTATATAATTCAAATTTATTCGGAAAATATAGTGTAAGTAAATTTTTTATGTAGAAAAAAATGCTGAATATAAAAAACAGTATTCACTGTAACGTGAATACTGCAGGCAGAGCTATTTTTTTATTTTTATTTTATCTAAAGGCTTCACAGCCGGGCCTTCCAGTATGTTTCCCCTTATGTCAAACCTTGATCCGTGGCAGGGACAGTCCCATGTTTTTTCGGCCTCGTTGAATGACAGAGAGCATTTCAGGTGTGTGCATACGGGATTTATGCAGAAATAATCATTGTTTTCATTTTTGTAAACCCCTACTTTTCTGCCGTCGTAGTTAATTATTTTTCCTTCTCCCGCTCCAATAAGACCTAATACATCAGTCACAGGAGCAATTCTTTTCAGAAATGCCGCAGATATACTTTTAATTGAAGAGAAAAATTCCTTTGACGACTCAGCCGGCGTTATTCGGAAGGGACTGAATATTTCAGAAAAATCATCCTCTATGCCCATAAGCATGTTTCTTAAAATAATTGCGGCAGCCGCCGAATGAGTCATCCCCCATTTTTTGAATCCCGTGGCAACATACAGATTGTCAACGCTTTTTGAATATAATCCTATATACGGAATTTTGTCATAGGTCATGCAGTCCTGAGTAGACCATTTCGATACTATTTCTGCATCCTTGAAATGCTTGTTCAGAAAATCCTCCAGCTCCTTGTACGATTCCTCCTCGTCGTCCTTTTCGCCTGAGCGGTGGTTTCCGCCCGCAAGAATAAGAAGATTTTCATTTTCGGTGAAATGATACCTCATGGAATAAATGGGGTCATTGATGTTTATGTACATGCCGCGGAAGGGCTCATCCTTTGTCCTTGCCGCTACTACATAGGATTTATCCTGATAAAGCCTTAAAAAGTATAATCCAAAGCTGTTGTCGAAGGGGTAATGCGAGGCTACGACAACCTTGTCGGCATTTATTTTGCCGGACTCCGTTTCCACAACATGATGGTCGCCGTGAGGCTCTATATTCAGCGCCCTTACATTTTCATATATTTCGCATGAGCTGCTGACTGTGTTATAAAGGCTGTACAGGTATTTCAGAGGATTGAACTGACCCTGGTTCCTTATGCATATTGCACCTATTGCGTTGTTTGGGAGGGGTACGCTTTCGGTGTAAAAGCAGTCGATGCCCAGTTTTTCATATGCCTTCAGCTCATCCTTTATCTGTTTCAGCTCATCTTCGTCAGTAGCATAGACATATGAATCCTGCTCTGTGTAGTCACATTGTATCCCGTTGTCTGCTATAATTTTTTTAATCAGGCTGAATCCCTCTTCATTAGCCTTTAAGTACTGCCTTGCTTCGCTGAGGCTGAAATTTTTAATCAGATAATCATAAATCACTTCATGCTGCACGGTTATTTTAGCTGTTGTGTATCCTGACACGCCGTAGCCTGTGTCTGTTCCCTCTATTATTCCGATTTTATAACCGCTGTCCTTAAGCAGGTATGCTGTGGTTAATCCAGTGAGCCCCGCTCCTATTATCAATACATCGTACTTTTTGCCGTCCAAGCCTTCCTTGTTTGCGGCAGCTTCAATTTTATTATCGGCAGTGTCATGCCAGTATGAACGTCTCGGATATTCCATATGCTCCTCTTTCGTATATACTTATATTTATTTTATTGTTTCTTAAATATTTTTATTTATTCCTTGACATTATTTTTGATTTAATATATCATTATACAGAACTAAAATTATTGTAAATGACAG
>DOON01000181.1 GCA_003514865.1 Clostridiales bacterium | reverse complement strand
TCACTTGATGATTATTTTGTGGAAAGACACCTGACTCCTAAGGATGATAACGGAGAATATGATTTTGAAACAATTGATGCTCTTGATCTTGAGCTGTTTAATGAGCAGCTTTTGGGGCTCATGTCATGCGAAGAGGTGAATGTGCCCGTATATAATTTCAAGCTTGGCAAAAGAGAATATACGAGAGAGCCTGTAAGGCTGACAGAGGACCATATTATTATAATAGAAGGAATTCACGGATTAAACGATCGTATTTCCAAGGATATTCCTCAGCTGAACAAATTTAAAATTTATATAAGCGCATTGACTCAGCTTAACATAGATAAGCACAACCGTATTTCAACCTCTGACTTGAGGCTTATACGCAGAATGGTTCGAGACAATACGCACAGGGGGAATAATTCCCTTAAAACAATAGAACTGTGGGACAACGTAATGAGAGGGACGGAGAAGTATATTTTTCCGTATCAAGAGAATGCCGATGCCATATTTAACTCTGCGCTGGTTTATGAGCTGTGCGTGCTTAAGAAATATGCGGAACCACTTTTAATGGAAATAGGAACCGAAAGTGCATTCTATCCCGAGAGGCAGAGGCTTCTTAAATTTTTGAGCTATTTTAAACCAATAGATGATGAGGGTGCCATACCCAGCACCTCCATACTGAGAGAATTCATAGGCGGAAGCTGTTTTGAGTAAAACAATACCGCTGCAACGAGCGTTGCAGCGGTATTGTTTTATATTATAATGTTGTAACTCTTTTCATCCCAACGCTTAAAGCGAGACCGATGCTTACCATGTTCACCAGCATGAATGTTCCGCCTGCGCTGATAAATGGCAGAGGAATTCCTGTCACGGGCAAGAGCCCCATTGTCATTCCTACATTTTCGAAAATGTGAAAGAAAAGCATGGATGTTATGCCGGATGCAATGAGAGAGCCAAAAAGATTTGATGCATTCCGCGCTATTTTTATGAGTCTGTACATGAGCACCGCGTAGAGGCAAAGCAGAATCAGCCCTCCCATGAGACCCAGCTCCTCACCTATTACTGCGAATATAAAGTCTGTTTCCTTTGTGGGGAGATATCCAAGCTGGTTCTGAACACCTTTATACAGTCCTCTGCCGTAAACCATTCCAGAGCCTATGGCTGTTTTGGATTGTATAACCTGATATCCCGTATCCTCAGGGTCGAGCTCAGGATAGAAAAATGTCACTATTCTGTCTACCCGGTAATCCACGCCGGGCACATAATCCTGCATAATGTTGTAAAAGGCTACCAGGCCCACGGCAAGCAGTATGAGCATGAGAATGAGAACCGTAATGATGTATTTTCTGTCAATTCCCGCTATGAAAAGCATTACTGCAATGAAGAATATAAAAACGAGGGCAGTACCAAGGTCAGGCTGCATAAGGATTAATGCAACCGGAAAAAATGCGAATATAAGCACTTTTATCAATACGACGGGATTGTTAAGATTATCCTTGTTAATGTCTATATATTTGGATAATGAGATAATCACGCCGAATTTTGCCATCTCTGACGGCTGAAACACTACAGGCCCTATGGCCATCCAGCTGTGTACATTTCCCCATTCGGATGCCTTTACGGGATTTATTAATACGTAAATAAGAAATGCCACCGTAACTCCATAAATGGGAAGATAGATGCTCCCGTAGATGTCGTAATCTATGAGAACCAATACAATCAATGCAGCCATACCTAATATGAATGCGGTAATCTGTGTTTTCAGATAGGGCTGGCTTCCAAAGGTCTTGCTCATAGCAGCGCTGCTTATCATTATGAAACCATATACGCATAATGCAATTGTGGTTAAAAACAAAATAAAATCAAACCTTTTAAGTTTGCTGTCTTTTTTGAACATATACAACTCCAACTTTAGTATTAAGGTTATTATATCATATTTTAATGTATTGCAAAGAGAAATTTTCGACAGGTAATATTTACAAGGGTTGGAAATCAGATAAAAAGTTCTTAACATGAGATTGAATCTGTGTTATAATTTGTGATAGCGTAAAGGATGGGAGAAATTATGATTATTGTGGGAATAGACCCGGGGCTCGCTATTTCGGGCTACGGCGTTATAAATTATATAGGAAACAAATTTGAGGTTATAGATTACGGAGCAGTTACAACTGAAAGCTGTCAGGAGTTTCCCGGAAGGCTTAAAACAATCTACGACGGCTATATGGAGCTGTTTAAGCGGTACAAGCCTGAGGCCGTTGCCATAGAGGAGCTGTTTTATAACAAAAATGTAAAAACAGCTATAGCCATAGCCGAGGCCAGAGGTGTGCATCTGCTTGCCGCCGAGAACTGCGGAATTCCCCTTTATGAATACACTCCTCTGCAGATAAAGCAGGGAATAGTGGGATACGGCAGGGCCGAAAAAAAGCAAATTCAGGAAATGGTGAAGGGTATATTGAAACTAGAAAGTGTGCCCAAGCCTGACGACGTTGCCGACGGACTGGCGGCTGCAATCTGTCATGCTCATTCACTGAAGTTTGCAGATAATTTTAGAATTCTAAAATATTAAAGTATTAATTTCCGGAGGAAATATGATAAGTTACATAAAAGGAGAGGTAGTAAAAAAAGGCCTCGATTACATAGTTTTAGACAATAACAATATGGGATACCATGTGCACACATCATTTTCCACTCTCAATAAGGTGAGGGAAGGTGAACATGTATTAATTCATATATATATGCACATAAGAGAAGATGTGATTGCTCTTTTCGGATTTATGACAACAGATGAAATAGACCTTTTCAAAAAGCTGATTTCGGTCAACGGAGTTGGGCCAAAGGCAGGTATTTCTGTTTTATCAACATACGAGTCCAATACTGTAAAAGAAATAATACTAAAAGAGGATGCAACAAGAATGTCAAAGGTGCCTGGAATAGGCAAAAAGACTGCAAGCAAAATCATATTAGAGCTGAAGGATAAGGTTGGAACGTTGGATGGCATAGCAGACGGAAGCGAGGAACTCGGCCTTTCACAGCAGTCTTCAGAATCCTCTGATGTGCTGAACGCTCTCATAGCTCTGGGGTTTAATTCATATGAAGCCAAAAAGACTCTGGATGCGATAGATTTCAGCGGTAAGACGGAAAATGAAATCATAATGGAAGCACTAAAAAATATTAACAGGCAGGTATAACAATGTTTGAAAGAGAAAATGAAATTGTGGGCAGCAGAATCAACGAAGGCGAAGAAGATTTAGAGCTCAGCCTAAGACCTCAGAGACTCTCTCAAGATATCGGACAGACCAAGGTCAAGGAAGTTCTGAAAATATTTATCGAGTCTGCCAGAATGAGAAACCAGCCGCTGGACCACGTCCTTCTTTCAGGTCCTCCGGGCCTTGGGAAGACTACACTTGCTAATATTATTTCAAATGAGATGGGTGTAAACATAAGAGTAACATCAGGACCGGCAATTGAAAGGCCGGGTGACCTTGCAGCCATACTCACCAACTTAAATGAAAATGACGTTCTTTTCATAGATGAAATACACAGAATAAATAAAAATGTAGAGGAAGTGCTTTACCCTGCTCTGGAGGATTTCGCGTTGGATATTATAATAGGTAAGGGGCCCTCTGCAAGGTCCATACGTCTCGACCTTCCCAAGTTTACGCTCATAGGAGCCACAACCAGGTCGGGAATGCTGGCATCACCTCTAAGAGACAGATTTGGAGTAATGTGCAACCTTGATTTTTATGATACTAAGGATTTGAAGGAAATTGTGCTGAGGTCTGCGGGCATAATCAATATCGAGATAAATGACCAGGGGGCGGAGGAGATATCCAGGCGCTCAAGAGGCACACCGAGAATCGCAAATAGACTTTTAAAGCGTGTCCGGGACTATGCCATAGTGAAGGTTAACGGAGCAATAGACACGGCAACAGCCGATAGTGCTCTGAGAATGTTTGAAATAGATGAAAAGGGTTTGGACAGGCTGGACAGGAA
>DOON01000304.1 GCA_003514865.1 Clostridiales bacterium | reverse complement strand
GTTACGGCTGAATCTGAATTGCCTTCTCCCGAAAGTATAAGCTGTCTCAATGGGCATCCTCCTAAAAGCACGGAGCCCCATCCAACCAATGCCATTCCTAAAAAGTTCCATAGACCGTCAGTATGTGCCACAGGCTGAGCTTCAAAACCGAGTTTAAAGTTGCTCAACGCTACATTTCCTATTGCAGTAACCACTATGATTGTAACAAAGCCGAGCAGAAGGTAATTTTGCTTGAACATTATCTGATCTCTCATGCCTCCGACCATGCAAAGCCTTGTTTTTTGCGCCAACAATCCTACTATCAAACCGCACAGCAGGGAAATAGCTATTGGAGCGTGCTGGCTTGCCGGACCTTCCTTGCTGAAGAATATAAATGCAGGAGCCGCAATTAAAAGAATGAAAAGTCCTATTGCAAATATTGGCATTATATATCCGTCAAATGATGATGTTTTATAGTTTCGTTTAAGGCTGAATCCCTTGTTTAGAAATACTATGCCTACGCCTATTCCGGCAGCAAATCCCGCTAAACCTATAATTGCATTTAGATCTCCGCCGCCTATTCTCAGCATCATTCTCAGAGGGCATCCAAGGAACATCAGTGCTCCTATCATTACTGCAATTCCGAGAAAGAACCTTGTTATTGGAGATGAGCCTCCCTTTGACTGAAATTCCTTTCCTGCATATGCTGCAATAAATGCACCTAAAATCAGGCCGATTATTTCAGGTCTTATGTATTGAACAACTTCGGCTCTGTGAAGCCCCAACGCACCGGCGATGTCTCTTTCAAAGCATGCAATGCAAAATCCCATAGTTTTTGGATTTCCGAGAGCTACTAATATGATTGCTATAATTCCTACTACTGCTCCGGTAAAGATAATACCTTTTTTACTCTCAAAAAAAGATACTTTTTCATCCGAAGCTTTTTTCGTTTTTTCCATAACTTCCTCCTAATATATCAATATTTGTATTATATTTCACAATCATAATGAAGTAAAATAGAAAAAAGTTTGGAATAACATCCTTGATATAACAAAGATTCATATTATTGTTATAATACTGATAAACAGCATGCAAGTCGGCCCATTACGATGAAAAGAGAAATATTCTCTCTAAAGGCGACGACAAAATTGATGAGTTTTATATCCGCCGTAATAAATATAAGGTTCATTTATCATGATGTAAAAGTCACAATAGATGGTTGAAAATTGGCAAAAATCATATATAATGAAATATATAGATAAGCTTGAAATTACGGAGATAAAAAATGAAGATTATTGAATATTTTATGAGTGATAATAAAGAACATTGGAATGAGCAGATTGCAATTGCAGAGTGGGGAGCAGCAAAATTTCTGCTTAAATTATTGAATGATGTGCAAGAATTTAATGCGTTACTGGGAATTGGCGGAAAATTATTTCTGCTGGTCGATGGGGAAAATATAGTGTCATTTGTAACTCTTACCCGGCAGGATTGCGTTCGTGATGAAAATATGTTTCCATGGCTTGGATTTTTATATACATATCCGGACTACAGGGGAAATCGATATAGCGAAAAGCTTTTAAGATATGCCGAGGAAGAGGCAAAATCAGATAATCATTCAATCGTATATCTTGCAACAGACCATATAGGATTATATGAGGAATATGGTTACACCTACTTGGAGACACGCAAGGATTGTTGGGACGAAGAAGCAAGAATATATTATAAAAAGCTGTAATTTTAACGGGAATATTAAAAATTAAGCATCGAGGTATCAATAATATATTATAGTAAAAAAGTAATAACGTGAAAAAGTAAGGAATTTTAATGGAGTGAGATGTTATGAGTAAATATAATGATCTGTGGGAATACGTCCAAAAGAACGGTAATCTGTCAATGAAGCTGTCTTTCGACGAAATACATGACATCATAGGAATTGATATAGATCATTCTCATTTGAATTACAAAAAGGAATTAACTCAATATGGATATCAAGTTGGAAAGATTTCGCTTAAAGAAAAGACAGTGATTTTCAATAAGATCGTTTGATGTCACATATTGGAACGATGAATTATCTACATAAGGGTAAACGATGAATACAGAAATTTATTAAAGGAGAGTTTAAAAAATGAGTGTATTTTTTTATGGCTGCATTACTATTGATGGTTATCTTGCTGATAGAAACCATAATTTGGACTGGCTTTATCAAACAGGTGAAATAGAAGAAACTGGGTATGAAAGTTTCTATAAAAGCATGGACATTACTATAATGGGCAAAAGAACATTTAATGAAATTAAAAACATAGAGAATGTAGGCAGTCTCTATCCAACTACCCAAAATTATGTTTTTACACATGCTGAAAGCTTATCGGTTAGAGAATTTATTCCCATGAATTGTGATGTTGTTGAATTTGTGAAACAAATAGATAGGGACAAAAATATTTGGATTGTTGGAGGAAACACAATATTAGCTCNNATCCTGTGTTATTGGGGATGGGGATACCATTATTTTCACAAAAAGAAATGTTGAAGCGATTTTACTTGAAAGAAGTAAATAAATACGGGCAATTTGCAGAATTGATTTATAATAAAATATAGTTCGTTCAGCTTTTTAAGTTCCTTACTTTTTTCATAGTTAGGCCATGTAAATTAGAATTTATCGGATTAAATCCATGTGGAGGTGTTATCCTGTTTTTAGACGTTGAACAGAAATTAAAGAAAAGGAATAAGATATTATTTTCGCGTAACAGTGCATGCCTGCAGGAGCTTAAAGCGCTGATAGAACAGCAAAAGCATCGCACGCTGGTTATGTGGGCACTGGATTGCGCTAAAGTTCCTCTTGTACGGTTTGAAGAAAAATATCCGAATGAGCTGCGTCCAAGAACGGCGCTGGAGCTCTGTGAAGCCTGGTCGAGAGGCAAAATCAAGATGCCTGCTGCGAAACGGGCAATCTTGGAGGCCCATGCCGTTGCGAAGGAAGTTGATGACGATGTATATGGTGCATTATGCCATGCGATTGGTCATGCCGGTGCTACTGTACATGTGGAAACCCATGCCTTAGGGCTTCCATTTTATGAGTTGACGTCGCTTGTTCTCAAGCATGAAAAAGACAAGTATCCGGAGAAAGTTCGTGAAAAAATTAATTACTACTGTCAGAGACTTTTATACTGGCAAGAAAATATTGATAAGGTTGATGGTGAATGGCNNTGAATGGGCAGGTTTTTTAATGGATGACAATCAGCCTAATAAGGAGAAATTGCTAACCGAAAAAAGGGATAAGAGATAGATTATCTCAAGGCATTAGTGGAATTAAGTTCAAATACAGAACTGTGAGAAGAAGGAGAATTTTTATGGATGTAAATATTTTATTATTTGATAATTTTGAAACCTTGGATGCTTTTGGTCCTGTAGAAGTGTTTGGATGTATTGAAGAATATAGACTGCGCTATATTTCATTCACTGGGGGGACGGTTGAAAGCAAGCAAGGTATAAGGATATTAACCGAAGACATTAACGATGCAGACCCTCACGGAATTCTATTAATTCCCGGCGGACAAGGAACACGATCATTAGTCAATGATGCTAAGTTTATTGAAAAGCTGTCGGATGCTGCTATAAAATCAAAGTATTGTCTTACAGTCTGCACAGGCTCAGCCTTGCTTGCGAAAACAGGACTTTTGAATAATAAAAGGGCGACGTCCAATAAAAAGGCATTTGAATGGGCTAAATCAATTAATACAAGTGTGTTGTGGGTTAAAGAAGCCAGATGGGTTGTGGATCAAAAATACTATACATCTTCCGGTGTGTCTGCCGGGATAGATATGGCATTGGGTTTTGTATCTGAAATATTCGGGATGGACAAGGCACAGGAAATCACCGAACATATTGAATATATTTGGAACTCTGACCCATTCAATGATCCATTTGCAAAATGAGCATTAACTCCAGCAAACAAATTAAAACAA
>DOON01000172.1 GCA_003514865.1 Clostridiales bacterium | reverse complement strand
CTATGTCCAAAACATATTTTATTTCGTTTTCACGTCCAAGCAGAGCATCCTTTACAGAATCCGGCAGAAATAATCCATTAACTATTTCCTCCATATCTCTGTTCATAAGCACATCCACTGAAGAGAACATCCCTGTAAGGAAATATTCAAACTGGTGGTTGCCTTTCCCTGTTTCCACCGCCATTAGCTCCATAAATTTTGCTCTTATTAGGCAGTTTTTGATTAATTCTCTATTTTCTACAGTTTGTATGTCTTTTAGCATCATGACATAAATCCATTTTTTTATCTCTATAAGTCCAAGCTGGACTAATGCCTGCTTAATATGGAGTATTTTATTTCTCGAACCAAAAAAAGCGGAATTAGCCAATTTCAGCAACTTATATGAAAGCCCCAGATCAGTTCCTATTATTTCTGCAATTTTCTGATACTCAGGATCATCATGGTCTAACAATTCCATGATTTTAATAAGGTTTATGTTCAGGCTGTCTATCTCTTTTTCTTTTATAATAACAGGTTTACTGAAAAAATATCCCTGGAAATAATCATATCCCATATCGTATGCTATCTGATATTCTTCCCTTGTTTCAACCTTTTCAGCCAAAAATCTGATTTTACTTTTATATTTTTTTATTAGTTCCCGTTGTACATCGTATTCCACCACCGGAAATTCTATTTTGATGATGTGAGCAATATCCAGAAGTGGCAAATATGATTCATTAAAAACAAAGTCGTCGAGAGCTATTATATAGCCTTTTTCTCTCAACTTCCTGCATGCCTCGATTACATCTCCGTCAATATCAACTCTTTCTAAGACCTCAACAACTGTTAATTCTACCGGTAAAAGGAAACCAATTTCTTTTATCAACGTATCCTTAGAAAAATTTACAAATGCCTTGCCTCCTCCTGTGAGCTCGGGTAAATGCATTGTGAGAAAGGCGTTATTTATCAATTCTGCTTTTGTCTGATTGTCATCTATTNNAGAAATTATTCATGCTCCTACGATAGAGCAATTCATAACCAAATACATTCATATTTCTGTCAAAGATAGGCTGACGTGCCACATAAACATCCATTATATTTCCCTCTCTTATCTTCCGGTTATGCACTATATACTGTGCAATAAACCTTATTAATTGAGCATAATAATTTTACAACTAAATGAAATTGGTATATATCTCATCGGCTGTTTATATTATTTTTTAATGCTAATTTATATTTTATGTGCAGCAGGCAAGCTGTACATTCTATTATCGCTTAAATTTATGCATTCCCAAACAAATAGAGCAATCTACCATAATATTTGAATCATGATGCATTGTGACAGTAAATTTTGTGTCAAAAAACAAAATACCAATACCTGTAGATTTATAAAAAGCATACAAATTGTTGTATCTGTCCTACGATTTTATCATATTTTATGTCCCCGGATATGATTATATTGAAATATTTGCTAAAAGTCAATTTTGTTTAAATGCTTGAAGATTACTGATGAAATCAGTAAATTCAAATTTGCCCAATAAAAAACGGAGATATAGTCTCCGTTTTGCTCTCAATTCTACAAAATAAACATTCTTGTGGTTGCAAATTCTTTTACGGAATTTGCTGTATATTTTATTGTATGTGAGTCAACCTGTGTCACTCCAGGATAGAAGGAAGCATGCTTAGCGTCTTTATGCTCCTTGTAATTGATTACGGTCTCGAATTGCTCGGGGATTTCTATTTTGCAGGCCTCAATGCGTTTCAGCCCCTTGATTACGCCTTCCTTTATCAGGTCTTCTNNTGCCAGGTCCGGATTGATGCTTGCTGTAGCTCCGCCAATGCCTTCTTTTACGGCCAATGTTTCAATCTCCGATACTAATCCCTTTGCGGATTCGCAAAGCATTTTATCTCCGCTCATAAACACAACAGGTACGCCGTAATCTGCAGCTATATATGTATTAAATACGAATTCGGACGCCTTTTCACCATTGACAAGAATGTAGTTGCTTGATGTGTTCATGGTATGTGCCAGAGGATTTCCGTCAGTGCCTGCAGCAGAATGATATCCTATGAATATTGCCGCATCAAATGATTCATCCAGTCCCGCAACCATAGAATCAGGCGTGCTGGTCCATCCGCGCATTAACTTCACGCATCTCGGAAGCTTTTGAATATCTATGTTTCTCGCTGAGTCATGCGCGTCCTTGACAAATATTTCTCTTGCTCCCATTGCAATTGCGCCTTCACATGCAGCAATCGTCTCCTTTGTCATCTGCTCCGCAAACTGAGTATAATCTGAATTGCCCAGAGTTGTTTCACTCCAGGATGTGACTCCTGTAACACCTTCAATGTCCACACTTATAAATACCTTCATTTTTGCCTCCCTATATGTAATTTTATGCCGTTTATTTCAACAGCGATAATACATTGTTCACCTGCATCAGCACTCCAACCTTCAGGCATTCTTCATCAATGTCAAAGTGTTCGGTATGTATTGATGCTGTAATTCCTAACTTCTTGTTTCCGCATCCCAGATGGAAGAATCCACCCTTTGCCGCATCAGCAAAATATGAAAAATCTTCTGCT
>DOON01000245.1 GCA_003514865.1 Clostridiales bacterium | reverse complement strand
AAGCTTCAATATTCTCATTTTGTTTGCTATAGTAGATTGGGATTTTCCTAATTTTTCTGCCAACTGAGTCTGGTTTAATTCAAAATCCTCAATAAGCCTTTCGTAGGCCATTGCTTCTTCTATAAAATCCAAGTCCTCTCTCTGAAGATTTTCAATCAGAGCCATAGCAGCAGATTCCTCTTCCTTTACTTCGATAACCACAGCCGGAATAGTATCTAAATTTAACAGCTTAACTGCTTTAAAACGTCTTTCTCCCGCAACTATTTCATATATATCATCATAGATTTTTCTTACGGTAATAGGTTGTATTATGCCGTAATTTTTTATTGATTGACTTAATTCTTCCAAAGCCTTTTCGTCAAAAACTTTTCTCGGCTGGTTTTTGTTAGGAATTATTTTATTAACATCTATATTGCTTATATTGCTTATCAAGAAACTCTCCCCCTTACACCAATGGCTCTTTACTTGGTTTTCCCGCTTTTCTCGGGTATCTTGAATCAGTTGATCCACACTTTTCTATTATAACTATTTTTCTGACAATGTCCGTTCCAGGTAAAGATATTTCTTTTACCTCTTTAATTTTACCGCCAAGCTTTTTAATTGCATTTTCCGAATCAGAAATTTCCGAGGAAATATTCTCGCTTTTATATGCGGCAAAATATCCTCCGACCTTTACAAAGGGAATACAGTATTCGCTTAACACATTAAGAGGCGCCACAGCTCTGGATACACAAATATCGAATTTTTCCCTGTACTTTTTATTTTGTCCGAAGTCCTCCGCACGTCCGTGAATAAGCTCCACATCCTCAAGCTTCAGTTTCTTCGCAACTTCATCTAAAAAATCAATTCTTTTTCTCAAGCTGTCTAAAAGTGTAACCTTGTAGCCGTCATTGACAATCTTTAAAGGATATCCCGGAAATCCTCCTCCGGTACCCACATCAATAATACTTTTATTTCCGCACATTCCTTCCGCATTCATCAGTAAAATACTGTCCAGAAAGTGCTTCACATAAATCTCCTCGTCATCTTCTATGGATGTTATATTGATTTTCTGATTCCACTCCTTTAAAAGATCACGATATTTAATAAACTTATTTTCAACTTCAAGGCTGTAGGGAATATTCAGTTGTTTAAATCCATCCTCCAATGTTTTTATCAAGATGTTCTCCTTTTATTTAATTATTGTTGTATGTCATCAAATAAATTAAAAGCACGTTTATATCAGACGGTGAAACACCCGATATTCTTGAAGCCTGCCCAATGGAATCAGGTCTTATTTTATCAAGCTTCTGTCTTGCTTCCAGCCTGAGGCTTCCGACCTCATTATAATCAATATCCTTTGGTATCCTTTTATTTTCAAGCTTTTTAAACTGTTCAACCTGTTTTATCTGCTTTNNAAGCTCATACATGCTCAAAGGCATTTTAAGAGGCACGCTCCCTATACCTTCCAATATTTCATTAACTTCAGACTTCGGTGTAATTCTTATATTTTTAAGTCTTTCTATTTCATCTTCTATTTGCTGCTTTTTATTTTTGAATCTTTCATATCTTTCTTCCGTGACAAGTCCCGCTGCATATCCTTTTTCCGTAAGCCTCTCATCAGCGTTGTCCTGTCTCAGCAAAAGCCTGTATTCAGCTCTCGATGTCATCATTCGATATGGTTCATTTGTACCCTTTGTAACCAAATCATCAATGAGCACTCCTATATATGCCTCCGAACGGTCAAATACCAAAGGCTCTCTGTTTTTTAAACTCATTACGGCATTTATCCCTGCAACCAAACCTTGAGCAGCGGCTTCTTCATATCCCGAGCTTCCATTCACCTGTCCCGCGAAAAATAAATTTTTAATATTTATCAGCTCAAGACTGGTTTTCAGCTGTGTCGGATCTATGCAGTCATATTCTATTGCGTAGGCGGGTCTCATAATTTGTGCATTTTCAAGGCCTATCATTGATTTATACATAGGAATCTGCACCTCATAGGGCAATGATGAAGACATTCCCTGAATATACATTTCCTTCGTATCCAGACCTTCAGGTTCAACGAAAAGCTGGTGTCTGTCCTTGTCTGAAAATTTGACTACCTTATCCTCTATGGATGGGCAATACCTTGGGCCTATACTTTTTATAACTCCCTCATAAAGAGGAGATCTGTCAAGATTATTTCTGATAATTTCATGTGTTTCTTCTGTTGTATATGTTATATAGCATGGAACCTGGTCTATTTCTATGGAATCAGTCATGAATGAAAACGGAATTATTTCATCGTCACCCCACTGAGCTTCCATATTTTCAAAATTAATTGAATCAGCATGTATTCTTGCAGGAGTACCTGTCTTGAACTTTCTCATTTCAATACCCAGATCCATAAGAGATTCCGAAAGCTTATCAGCAGGTGCAAGTCCGTCAGGACCTGAAGAATAATTCAGTTCTCCAATATATATTCTTCCCTTGAGATACGTGCCTGTTGTTACAATTACAGCTTTTGCATTGTAATATGCACCTAAGCTTGTATACACATTGAAGCTTCCATCTTCTTCAACAGTCAGTCTCGTGACCTCTGACTGTATGATTTCAAGATCCTGCTGGTTCTCCAAAACCTTTTTCATTTCCGTATGATATCTTTTCTTATCAGCCTGTGCTCTTAAAGAATGCACAGCCGGTCCCTTTGAACGATTCAGCATCTTACATTGTATCATAGTCTTATCTATATTTAAAGCCATTTCTCCGCCTAAAGCATCTATCTCTCTCACAAGGTGACCCTTTGCAGTGCCGCCTATGTTGGGATTGCACGCCATCATGGCTATGGAATCAAGGCTCATTGTAAGCATAATTGTCTTCATTCCAAGCCGTGCGGCAGCAAGAGCAGCTTCACATCCCGCATGTCCCGCACCTACCACTGCAACATCTATGCTTTCGGCAAGAAAATCTCTCACTCTGTCTTCCATCTTATTCCTCTTTAATCTTTCTATTTTCCGATACAAAATTCGTTAAATATTTTGTCCATTAAATCATCACTGACTGTCTTTCCCACAATAAGTCCCAAATATTCCATAGCCTGCTTCAAATCTATTTCAATAAAATCAATTGTCATATTGCTTTCTATGGAGCTAAGCACCTCTAAGAGACTATTTTTGGCATTAATAAGAAGATTCTTATGCCTTACGTTATTTATAATCAGCTCATCGCTTACANNGCTTACATTTATTGTTCCGTGAAAAAACATTTCTGCTATTTTGTCTATTATTTCATCCAACCCTTGATTTTTCAAAACAGATATACTTATTGCTTCTTTTTCTATGCTTCCGTATTCACTTAAATTCAGTCTTTCTTCAAGATCAGTTTTATTTTTTATATATATTACCTTTTTATTTTCTATATATTTCAATATTTTTTTGTCATCATCCTCAAGCTCCCTAGATGAATCAAAAATCATAATTACTAAATCAGCTTCTTCCACCTTTTGCAGAGCTTTTTCAACGCCTATTTTCTCCACCTTATCATCGGTTTCCCTGATACCTGCAGTATCTATAATTCTGAGAGGAACGCCTTTAATATTCACATACTCTTCAATGGTATCTCTGGTAGTTCCGGGAACCTCAGTTACTATCGCACGGTTTTCATTTAGCAGAAAATTCATCAGCGAAGATTTTCCCACATTTGGCTTTCCTAAAATTACAGTCTTGATGCCTTCCTTGAATATTTTCCCGGTATCCGCGGTACTTATGAGTCTGTCTATTCTACCTGCAGTCTTTTCGCTCAAGTCTCTGACCTTTTCTATGGTTACTTCATCTTCATCATATTCAGGAAAATCAATATTTACTTCTATATTTGCAAGAAGCTCCAGGATATTATCTATTATTTCATTTATTTCCTTTGACAGCCTTCCCTCAAGGTGGTTTACAGAAATTTCATGGCTTGAATCAGTCTTGGAATTAATTATATCGATAACAGCCTCAGCCTGAGCAAGATCTATTCTTCCGTTGAGAAAGGCTCTTTTTGTGAATTCCCCTCTTTCCGCCGGCCTGCATCCATGCTCAAGAACAGTCTCCAATATTTTTTTAGCTGAAATAATTCCTCCGTGGCAGTTTATTTCAACTATGTCCTCTCTCGTATATGTGTTTGGTCCTTTCATATAGGATATCAACACTTCATCTATGACTCTGCCGCTTTTGTCCACAATGTGTCCATAATGGAGATACCTCGGCTTTAAGCCTATATTTTGTTTTTTATTCTTATTTATAAATATTTTTTCTGCAATATCCAGTGAATCATTTCCGCTTATGCGTATTATATTAATACCTGCATTTCCCGGGAATGTAGCAATTGCAGCTATTGTATCACTATTCATGTTATCACCGTTTCTTTTTTACTTCACATATATTCTACATTAATTCAATGCAAATGTACATAATAATTTAATACTAATCCGCATTAAATNNCGGATTAGTATATACTGCTTTTCTATATTAAGGACAAATATTTGTCCGCATCTTAAATTAAAAGAAGTATAAAATAACCCGGGTTGTCCGGGTTATAATATTTTTGCTATTTTAAATCAATTACCACTTTTCTGAAGGGCTCTTCTCCCTCAGAATATGTTATTATGTCATTCTGTTCCTGCAAGGTTGAATGTATTATTCTTCTTTCATAAGGATTCATGGGCTCCAGTCTGNNCTGCATTTGTCAGCCATTTTGTTTGCCAGCCTTCGTAATGTCTCTTCTCTTTTTGCCCTGTAATCCTCAACATTGAAGACTACTCTTATATAATTTTGTCTTCCCTTGTTTACGATTAAATTTAAAAGAAACTGAATTTCATCTAAATTCTTGCCTCTTTTTCCTATAATTATTCCCTTGTCATCCTCGCTGATTCTTGTTATGTCAACCTTCAATACATCATCGGAGAAACTTACTTCATAATCTGCAGATATATCCATCTTTTTAAGCAATACATCAAAAAATTTACTTGCTGCTTCCTCAGGACCATTGGTAACTGTCACTTTAACTTTTGCGTTCTTACTTCCGATCAAGCCGAACAAACCCTTTGACGGCTCATTGATCACTTCGATTTCAACATCGCTTCTTTCAGCCTTCAGCTCTTCCAACGCCGCCTTTACAGCTTCTTCAACAGTAGCTCTTTCAATAGTTACATTTTTCATCTATTTTAATTCCTCCTTCGGATTTTTGGACGAATTCATAACAACATATTGCTGCACCAACTGGAATACGTTGGAGACAACCCAGTACAGACCCAATCCTGCAGGAAACTGAATACCAAATACAAATATCATAATAGGCATCATCATGTTCATTGACTTTTGAGTTGCTTCCTGCTGCTCATTCATTGAAGGCTGTGAAGCAGATGTCATCTTTGTTGTAAAATAAGTTGTCAATGCAGAAACCACCGCCAGAATCGGAACTGCTGCTCCGATAAACGGAAGAGTCATTCCCCCCATTGAAAGACCGTTTACCATATTTAAAAATCCTTCACTTACACCTTTTGCAAGATCTGCTGTAGCAAATATATGGTTTTCGGTAAAACCTAAATCCTTTATCCATAAAAAGGTTTTATTTATGGAATCAAAAAATGCCTGATCAGAAAAAACATACTTCACAGGTTGCTGTATTACGTAAAAAAATGAAATAAGTATGGGAAATTGAATAAGCATGGGCAAGCATCCGGCAAAGGGGCTATAATTTGCTTCCTTGTATAATTCCATCTGCTTTCTCTGCAATGTTTGAGGGTCTTTTCCGTATTTTTCCTGTAATTCTTTAATCTTAGGATTCAATTCCTGCATCTTTTTCATTGATTTTGTCTGTTTTAATGTCAAAGGTATCATTATTGACTTGAATATTATTGTAGACAAAATTATAGATATTGCATATGCAGAAAGATACTTAGTATCCAATCCTGATACCATGTCATATAGTAGTTTAACAAGCATGCCCATTGGCTTTGCTATAAAATCTAAATTCATAATTCCTCCGTATTATTTCAAAGGGTCATATCCTCCGGGATTGAAAGGATGACATTTCAGTATTCTTTTTATTCCTAAGTATGAACCTTTAAAGAAACCGTATTTTTGTAATGCTTCGATAAAATATTGAGAACATGTTNGGTAAAACCTGCAATTTCTCACTGCCGAAGCCGATGAAAACCTCTGATAAATTCGTATAATAAAAATAAACAGTCTGCTAATTCGAATCACCCTTTAATAAATTTTTTCTTTTCATCAATTTACTAAATGACTTCTCAAGACTCCTATAGTCTGACTGTGTCGCATTTACCCTAGCCATAATAACAATATCATAGCCTTCCTTGAAGTTAGGCTCATTATGTCGGACTATTTCTTTCAACCTTCTTCTGATTATGTTTCTCGATACTGCCTTTTTAATTTTCTTCGCAGCTGTAAAACCAAACCTGCTATACTCTAAATCGTTTTTTTTCAAAAACAAAACAAGATTATAATCAGAAATTGAATCATTGCAATTATAAACCGATTTGTATTCCGTATTTTTTTTAATTATTATCATTGGGTTACCTTAGTTCAATATGCTTTTAACTGGAATAAAAGGCCACAAATGCGGCCTTATGCTGACAATTTCTTTCTACCTTTTGCCCTTCTTCTCTTTAAAACATTTCTTCCGGATTTCGTGCTCATTCTCTTTAAAAATCCATGCTCGCTGCTTCTCTGTCTTCTTTTTGGCTGATAAGTTCTCTTCATTAGAAACACCTCCTTGTACGGCAGATATCTATATCAATATCTTAAATTTTCATGTTTTTAAATTATAATATTTTTAAATTCTTATGTCAACACTGAAAATATGGCTCCTCAGCATCAGAATTAAATATATTTTTGGTTTGATAATTATAGCTATTGTAATATACTACATTTTTATAAATATTGCAAATATTTTTTCGGATATGAGCAAGAAACTTTTTTAAATACCATAACATTACATTTCTTCAATTTTTTGAACCTATCAACAACTGTTTAACTTTGGCATTAATATTTTTTCAAAACAAACAAAATTAAATTGAAATTGTGGATAAAAAATGATAGTATGATATGTGTCTGTGGATAACTTTTTTTATTTTATTCATTATGGACAAACTGTTAACAATATTATAAAAATATTGACTATTCAACTTTGCCAATTGTTTAAAACTTTTATCAACAATTGTTTACATTATATATTTTAACATACAAAATAAGTTTTATTAACAAAATGTTAATTTTTTTTATCAACAACCGGAGGAATTTATGAACTTTGAAGAATTATGGAATGAAGTCCTTGAAATAGTAAAAGAGGACACAAATCAGGTAAGTTTTAATACTTGGTTCAAGCCCCTTAATATAGTTGCTTATAAAGACAACACCATTTATCTGGAAACAGCTGACGAATTTTTAAAAAACACTCTCAAAAAAAGACATTATAACTTTCTTAAAAACGCATTTACCTATGTTTTGAAAAAAGATACAGAACTGATTTTTACAATTCCCGGAGAAAATATAGATAAAGAAGAAATCAGAAAAAATACATCCGTTAACTCTACAGATGAAGACAATGCGCTAAGTAACGGAAGAAAGTTAAATCCTAAATACAGATTTGACAATTTCATCATAGGAAACAGCAACAGATTTGCCCATGCTGCTTCTTTGGCCGTTGCGGAGGCACCTGCCACCGCATATAACCCCCTGTTCCTGTATGGAGGAGTTGGTTTGGGAAAAACGCACCTTATGCACGCGATAGGTCATTACATACTTGACAACAATCCTGATGCATACGTGCTGTATGTGACGAGTGAAAAATTTACTAATGATCTTATCAATTCAATTAAAGATGGCTCAAATGAGGAGTTTCGCAATACATACAGAAAGGCTGATGTCCTCCTTGTTGACGATATTCAGTTCATAGCAGGAAAAGAAAGTACCCAGGAAGAATTCTTCCATACATTTAATGCTCTTCACGAAGCAAATAAACAAATAATTGTATCCAGTGATAATCCTCCCAGTGAAATTCCCACATTGGAAGATAGGCTCAGATCCCGTTTTGAATGGGGACTGATTGCAGATATTCAGCCTCCGGATTACGAAACAAGGATTGCTATTCTGAGAAAAAAAGCTGAAGCTGAAAACTACAATGTCCCTGACGATGTAATATCTTATATTGCGCAGAACATACAGTCTAACATTCGAAAGCTTGAAGGAGCTCTCATAAGAATTTACGCATATGCCTCTCTTACAAACAAAAAGGAGGTTTCCCTGGAGTTGGCTCAGGAAGCATTGAAGCATTTAATATCCAATAATAAAAAAATCACTCTTACAGATATTAAGGAAGTTGTTGCAAATTACTACAATATTTCACTGGAAGACCTTGTTTCCAAGAAAAAGACAAAAAATATCGCTTACCCGAGACAGGTTGCGATGTATATAGCAAGAAAGCTTACGGACTACTCTCTCCCAAAGCTCGGTGAGGAATTTGGAGGAAGAGATCATTCAACTGTGCTCCATGCATACAACAAGGTTGAAGAAGATATAGAATCCAGCCAGGAAGTAAAGAAAAATGTTGATGATCTTATTTCAATGCTGAACAACTGATAATAGACAATTAACAATTAAAAGAAGCTTGTTGACAAAAAGTGAATAGATGTTGACAAAAAATAAAAGAATGTAAATAACTTTTTTTAATTTTCAAGATATCAACAGGTACATTTTTTTATAATCTTTGTACATCAATACAAAAAGGAGTTTTCAACAAATTAACACATACTACTAATATTACTACCTATATTTTATATATTTCTATACTGATTTTTATTTTTAAAGTTGTGCACAATTCATTAAAAAGGAGTATACGATGAAATTAAAAATTAACCAAAATGAACTTAATAAAAGCATTAATATTGTACAAAAAGCTGTATCAGCAAGAACACCTCTTCCAATTTTATCGGGGATTTTAATTGAAGCGAAAGATAATATGCTTATATTGACAGCTACGGACCTGGATCTTGGAATAAAAACATATTCTCCATGTGATGTTGAAGAAGAAGGAGCAATAGTAGTACAATCCAAATTGATAGGTGATTTTGTAAGAAAACTTCCATCTAATTCCTATGTGAATATAGGTACTATGGAAAACAACAACATAGAAATAAAATGTCTGAATTCAGAAATTAATATGCTTGGAAATTCAGCTTCTGAATATCCTGATAATACTTTTGACAATGACGGAGATTCACTCTTCATAAAAGGAGAGGCATTGAAAAATTTAATAAAATATACATATTTTGCAGCGGCTCAGGAAAATATTAAACCGATTTTTACCGGTTGTCTCATGGAGATTAAAAATAATCTCTGCACTTTTGTTGCTTTGGATGGATATAGAATGGCGGTGAAAAAGATACCTGTTGAATATGGAGGAAATATATCTGTTGTTGTACCGTCAAAGGCATTGCTTGAAATTCTGAGAATTATTGAAGAAAATAAAGAAGACATTGAAATTACAGTATCAGAGAGCCATATTTCTTTTAAGATAGAGAATACCACTATAATATCTAATTTACTGGAAGGTAAATTTATGGACTATGAAGGTATAATTAAAGATAATTTTGTTACAGTAGTAAAAGCAGAAGCTTCAGATATCAGAGACAGCGTTGAGAGAGCATCTTTACTTGCAAAAGATGATAAAAATAACCTTATTATTTTAGATATAAAAGATAAGAGTATGCAGATAAATTCTGCTTCTGAATATGGCAATGTTGAAGAAAATTTATCTGTAGAAAAAACAGGAGAAGATTTAAAGATAGGGTTTAACTCAAAATATTTATTAGATTTCTTAAAAGTTATTGACAGTGAAAAAATATCAATAAATCTTATAGGAAAAAACAACCCTTGCTTTATAACTGAAGAAGAAAGTAAAGATTACATATACATGGTTCTGCCTGTAAGAATAAGCTAAGAGGGTATTATGGAAAAAATAAGTATAAATACGGAGTTTATAAAGCTTGACCAGCTGCTGAAATTTGCGAATGCCGTGGAAGGCGGCGGCATGGCCAAGAATGTAATATTGGATGGTCTTGTAAAAGTTAACGGTGAGGTTGCCATCCAAAGAGGAAAGAAGCTCAGAGAAGGGGATATTGTTGAATTCGGCAGTGAAAAGTATATCATTTCAAAAGAGGAAAAATGATAGTAAGCAGACTGAAAGTAAAAAATTACAGAAATTTCAATGAAGCAGAAATAAATTTTAATGATTCATTGAATATTTTTGTGGGAGATAACGGACAGGGAAAAACTAATCTCATGGAATCAATTTATTTGACCTCCATTGGAAGGACATTCCGGCTTAACAGTGAGAATGAACTTATAAAATTTAACGAAAACAACAGTATTATAGAGGTTGACCTTCAAAAAATAAACTATAATATGAAAATAGAGCTGAAGCTTGAAAAAAATAAGAAAAAGCAGGTTCTTATAAATGGAGTAAAATTAGACAAGACATCTGAAATGATAGGTGTATTAAATAATGTNNATCGAAAGAAGAAAATTTATTAACATAGATATTTCTCAAATTAAACCTAAATATAAATATTTGCTGAACAGCTACAAAAAAATATGCACAGAAAGAAATATGCTGCTGAAAAATTATTATATAAAGGCTGAAAATAAAGAAATTATAGGTATTTGGAATGATTACCTGGTCAATACGGGAACAGATATAGTTCTTTACAGAAATGAATATGTAAATAAGCTCAAAAAGTATGCAATGAATATTTATTCAGATATTTCAGGCAACAAGGAGAAATTTGACTTAATCTATTTATGCAGTTTTGGAAACATTGAAAATAAGGATAAAAGTGAAATAAGAAGTTTTTTCCATAATAAAATAAATTCTAATTTCAATCAGGAGCTTCAGAACAAAACAACTATGTTTGGTCCTCACAAGGATGATATCATTATAAAAATAAATG
>DOON01000101.1:309-6144 GCA_003514865.1 Clostridiales bacterium | reverse complement strand
TAAATAATTCTCATAATATCTGCATAGCGGGACACAAGGCGCCTGACGGTGACTGTATAGGGTCTGTAATGGCCCTATACAGCTTCCTTAAGCCTCTTAAAAAGAATCTGACGGTGTGCATTGAGGGAATCATACCTTTTAACTACAGAGATTTTATCAGTGAAGAAATAATTGCCGAAGATATAAGCGGTCATGAGTTTGACCTTGCGTTCATACTTGACTGCAGCGATGCGGAGAGACTTGGAAAATTCAAGGATGTCCTTGTTAAATCAAAAGTATCCGTATGCATAGACCACCATAAAACCAACGAAAGCTACGCAACAATCAATATAATTGAGCCATCCATGAGCTCCACGGGAGAGCTTTTATACGATATTTTAAAAGCTTCCGGACAAGAAATAACAAGCGAGACGGCTACATACATATATATTGCCATATTGACGGATACAGGCAAATTCAGCTATTCAAGCACAAGCAGCGAAACTCACAAAAAGGCTGCGGAGCTTATTGAGCTTGGAGTGNNAGTGTGGACAATGCAGTATATAATTCAAAGCCTTCAAATGTTGTGAAAGCATTTATTGAATGTATAGGAAGCGTTGAGCTCTACTATGAAAACAGGCTCGGCATTGCCTCTATAACCGAGGCAACTCTTAAGAGTAACAATGTGGATATGGGAGATATAGACGGAGTTGCTGAATTCATAAGAGAGATCAAAGAAGTTGAAGTATCATGCGTGCTGAAGGAATATGAAGAAAAGCTGACAAAAGTAAGCCTAAGGTCAAAAAATGATATTGATGTTTCCTCGGTTTCCGTTAAATATGGCGGCGGAGGGCATGCAAAGGCAGCGGGCTTTGAGATAGCAGACACTGTGGAAAATACGGAAAAATTAATTATAGATACATTTAAAAAGTACTTTGGAGAGCAATGAACGGGATATTAAACATATTAAAACCTACCGGTATGACATCTCACGATGTTGTAAGCAGCGTCCGAAAAATTTTAGATACAAAAAAAGTTGGCCATGCAGGCACTCTTGACCCTAATGTTGCCGGAGTTATGGTAATATGTGTGGGCAAGGGAACAAAAATCAGCGATTATCTCATGAATGGAGACAAGGAATATGTCTGCGAACTGATACTGGGAAAAAGCACAGACACTCAGGACAGCTACGGTGAAGACGTGTTAAGAAACGATTCGCTCAGCGTCAGCAGGGAAGATGTCGTCAATGTTCTAAAGGAATTTTTAGGCGAGCAGCTCCAGATTCCTCCAATGTATTCTGCCGTTAAGCTGAATGGCAAAAAGCTGTACGAATATGCGCGTCAGAATATTCAGGTTGAAAAACCGGGCAAATTAGTTGAAATAAAGGAATTAAATCTCATAAAGTTTGAAAATAGCAGAGCTGTGTTTAAGGTCAGATGCTCCAAAGGTACATATATGAGAACCTTGTGCAATGATATAGGAGAGAAGCTGGGGACATATGGGCACATGGGCGTCTTGATAAGGACAGAAGCCNNCAAGGGACTCAGGATTGAGGATTCAGTGTCCCTTGACAGGTTGAAATTCCTTACTGATAACAACAGGCTGAGCGAATGCCTGTTGCCTGTTGATCTTGTGTATCCGCTTGGAAAAATAACTGTGGATGAAACATACTATGAAAGGCTGACGGCAGGAAACGATGTTTATGCAGATGCTTCCCACTTAACAGGCAATGAATTTTATATTTATTGCAAAAATATCTTAGTGGGCATGGGAAAGAAAACAGCTAGAGACTCTGTTAAAATAGAAAAATTACTTATGTAGCTACAGGTGGTGCAAATGAATAATATAAAGGGAGCATGTATTGCTATCGGTAATTTTGACGGTATTCATATCGGTCACGATTCACTTATCAGACGCATGATAGAGCTGAGCCATGAAACGGATCAGAATAGTATAATAATTACGTTTCGTTTTGTAAAAAATGACCTCAGAAAGTCAAGCTCCAATATAAAGTATATAAACAGCAGAGATATAAAATTGGAACTGCTTAAATCATACAGTGTAACAGATGTGGTTGAAATAGAGCTGGATGAGGTCATTTCGAAATATTCGCCTGAACAATTTATCCGGGAAATTTTAATAGAGCGTTACAATGCCAAAAACATCGTGGTTGGATATAATTTTACCTTCGGACACAAGGCGGCCGGAAATATAAATACGCTGAAGGAATTTCAGGACAAGTACCAATACAGAGTTGAGGAAATTTATCCTGTTAAATACAACGGTATAGCAGTAAGCAGTACCTTGGTGAGAAACCTGATAAACGAAGGGAAAATCAATGAGGCTAACCATATTTTAATCAATAATTATACTGTGTATAATGAAGAAATTAATATTGATTATAATAAAAATGCCGCTTTTGTAGATAATAAAAGCAGTATAATTCTACCGCCTGACGGCAGGTACAAAATTGCGACAGGCAGCAAGGAAATGACCATGGTTGTTACCACTGTCAGGAATGGACGTTTAATGACTTTTGACGGAAAAATTGATGACAGAGACGATATTGTTTTTCTTGAAAAATTTGCATGAAATATTAAATATATGTTTACAAAAATAAAGTATTATGGTAGAATTTATTGTATTTCCATAGTCTAAGTTCTATGATTCCTCAACGTATTGCTTGGGNNCACAAATTATCGAACAGTACAGAATCAATGAAAAGGATACAGGATCTCCTGAAGTTCAGGTAGCATTGTTGACTTTCAGAATCAACAACCTTACTGAGCACTTAAAGGACAACAAGAAAGACCATCACTCAAGAAGAGGTCTTTTACAAATGGTTGGTCAAAGAAGAGGCTTTCTTAACTACTTAAAAGAAAATGACATTGAAAGATACAGAAGTATTGTTGCAAGATTAGGATTAAGAAGATAATTGAAATTCAGGAGCGGGGAGAACCCGCTCTGTCTTTATAATCAGTGAAAAAATTAAAAGGAGGTACCAATGGAAGAAAAAATTTTTAAATATATGCTTGCCGGAAGAGAATTGAAGGTAACCATAGGCAAGATATCAGAGCTTGCTAACGGTTCGTGTTTAGTGCAGTACGGAGATACAGTAGTAATGGCAAACGTGGCTGCATCTAAAGAACCGAGACAAGGCATTGACTTTTTTCCCCTGAGTGTTGATTTTGAGGAGAAGCTTTACTCTGTGGGAAAAATTCCGGGTGGATTTATTAAAAGAGAAGGTAAGCCCGGTGAAAAAGCAATATTGACATCAAGGCTGATTGACAGACCAATAAGACCGTTGTTTCCTAACGGATATAGAAATGACGTTTCTGTAACTTGTACAGTGCTGTCTGTTGACCAGGACTGTTCACCTGAAATAGCAGGAATGATAGGATCTTCAATTGCAATTGCAATTTCGGATATACCCTGGGATGGACCTACAGGAGCAGTTAATGTAGGACTTATAAATGGTGAATTCATTATAAATCCAAACAGCAAGGAAAGAGAGACAACTATACTGAACCTTACTGTTTCAGGTACAAGAGATGCAATAATGATGGTTGAAGCTGGTGCTAATGAAATATCAGAAGCAACCATGCTTGACGCAATATTGTACGGTCATGAGGAAATAAAGAAAATCTGTGATTTCATCAGCGGCATTCAGGCGGAAGTTGGAAAAGCAAAATCCGACTACACCAAATATGTATGCGATGAGCAAATCGAACAGGAAATAAGAGAGTATGCTGCTCCAATAATAAATGAAGCAATAATTGTTGAAGATAAGTTGGAGAGACAGGAAAGAATAGACAGCTTCAAAGCCCAGGCAAAAGAAGTGTTGTTGGAAAGATATCCTGAAAATGCAGCGGATATAGATGATGCTCTTTATACAATTATAAAAGNNAGAAAAAGTAAGAGAAAATATCCTTGTAAGAGGAATAAGACCGGATAACAGAAAAATTGACGAAATAAGAAAAATTACATGTGAAGTTGGCCTGCTACCAAGGACACACGGTTCTGCACTGTTCACAAGGGGTCAGACACAGGTTCTTAATGTTACAACGTTGGGAGTTTCAAGCGATGAGCAGACTTTAGACGGTATTTCCGAAGAAACCTCAAAGAGATACATGCATCATTACAACTTCCCTTCATATTCAGTTGGAGAAACAAGACCGTCAAGAGGACCTGGAAGAAGAGAAATCGGACACGGTGCATTGGCAGAAAGAGCACTTGAGCCTGTTATTCCACCGGTTGAAGTATTCCCATACACCATAAGATTAGTTTCTGAGGTATTAAGCTCCAACGGTTCAACATCTCAGGCATCGGTATGCGGAAGCACATTGTCACTGATGGATGCAGGAGTTCCTATAAAGGCACCAGTAGCAGGTGTTGCCATGGGTCTTATGAAAGAAGGAGACAACGTAGTTGTTCTCACAGATATTCAGGGAATGGAAGACTTCTTGGGAGACATGGACTTCAAAGTTGCTGGAACTGAGGAAGGTATAACTGCAATTCAAATGGATATAAAAGTGCATGGAATAGACAAAAGCATACTTACAGACGCTTTGGAAAAAGCAAGAGTGGGAAGATTGTTTATTTTAGATAAAATGATAGCATGCATCGACAAACCAAGAGAAGAAGTAAGCAAGTATGCTCCGAAGATTATCCGCATGACAATCAATCCTGACAAAATCAGAGATGTCATAGGCTCAGGCGGAAAGGTAATCAACAAAATTATCGAAGAAACCGGCGTAAAAATTGATATCGAAGATGACGGTTCAGTGATGATTGCTGCAGAAAACGTTGAAAGTGCATACAAGGCTAAGAAAATTATTGAAGGCATTGTAAAAGAAATCGAGGTGGGAGAAATATTGCTTGGCAAGGTAGTAAGAATTGCTACTTTTGGAGCATTTGTTGAACTTACTGATAATAAGGACGGATTGCTGCACGTTTCCCAGATTTCAGACAAGAGAGTTAACAAGGTTGAAGATGTTTTAAACATCGGAGATGAAATTCTTGTTAAAGTAATTGAAATTGACAATCAAGGAAAGATTAAGCTTTCAAGAAAAGAAGCTTTAAAAGAAACGGAAAATCAATAATATCAGGCTCGGCGTAAAAGCCGAAGCCTATATAATAACAATATCAAGGCAGGTCCTGGATATTGTTTTGTTTTTTGAGCATATATGGAAAATAATTTAATTATGCTATTAGTAAGATATTTATTCCTGCATATCCTGTTATTANNACATCGGATATATGATACAGATATACGGATTGTATACAAATAGGGGGGATATATATTGACAAAAAAAGTAATAGCAGTTTCACTGGCATTAATGATGTCCTTATTAAACATGGGTACATTTACAAATGTAGAAGCACGTGAAAAAGAAGTTTTACCTGTTGAGGAAAATGAGCAGTACACACCTCCACAGGAGGAGATGCCTGCAGATGAGACCTCTGTTGAAGAGGCACAGGCTGAGACCGAGGAAGTAACATATGAGGAACCGGAAGTAAGCAAAAGGGTTATTGATCCTAACAAACCCATGGTAGCACTTACCTTTGATGACGGCCCTTCTAAACACACTGCAGAAATATTGCAGGTGCTGAAGGAAAATAATTCGGTGGCCACATTTTTCGTGCTGGGTTCAGAAGTAAATAAATATAAGGATGTTTTAAATCAGGTGATAGCAGAAGGTAATGAAATAGGAAATCACAGCTATAACCACAAAAATCTTAAAACTATAACTGACGAAGAGCTGTACAAGCAAGTGCAGGGTACCGATGACTTAGTGTACATTGCATCAGGATATACTCCAAAGGTGATGAGACCTCCTTACGGAATAAGCGATG
>DOON01000101.1:0-233 GCA_003514865.1 Clostridiales bacterium | reverse complement strand
AAGTCCTTAATGATGTGAAGGACGGCGATATTGTACTGATGCACGATTTGTACGATAGTACAGCCCAAGCAGTGAAAATAATCATACCGAAGCTTGTTGAGCAGGGCTACCAGCTGGTAACTGTCAGTGAGATGTCTGAGTACAGAGATGTGACATTGACTCCGGGACAGCAGTATTACAGCATGTATAAATAGCTTAAATTAAATATTATCATAAATACCAAATAACGAATT
>DOON01000163.1 GCA_003514865.1 Clostridiales bacterium | reverse complement strand
AAAACCAAATTTCTATTTGCATTTAAATCTAATGCAAAAAAAGCACCCTTTTTAACTTTTGTAAAAAGGATATTATTATTGTTTCCTTGAGTAATTCTATAAGCCTCGGTATTATCTTTCCTTTGTACTACAATATCATCAAAGTGGTATTCTTCTTTTGTAGGTGTCTTAACTATTTTAAAATCACCTTCTTTGATAGTTAGATTCTTTTTATTATATCTTACTATCAAATCATCCACTTTCTTTTCTATATAACCTGCTATAATAACACCATCTATATCTGTATTTTCTTTAAGCTCAATACCTTTGTCATAAATTTCTTTTAGTTTCTCCATTTGCTCAACTGTAATTTTTATGAAGAAAGAACTATTACTCTTTAATGGTGCTCTCAACACAAATTTACTCTTTAGCAAGGTGTTTAACCCTTTGTTCAATACACTTATACCATTAGAGAACCCCATTGCTTTGAGAGACTCCTGCCAAGCCTCTAACACAGCTAATGTTTCAGAGTCCAAACCATACTTATTCTCTATGTATTGTTCAACACTTGCTTTTGAGAATGTATAATCATCCCCATCTGTTTGTACTTCTAACCCTAATAGAGAATCACTTGTTTTATCTAATCTATAAGAAATTTTATACAACTCTTCAATATCAGCAATTTTAGATAAATACATGTTTTTCAACCTTTCCCCAAAGGTTGCTGTATGAACCCCTAAATATTCACCTAAACCTGTCAAAGTAAGTGGTCCACTTTCTGTCTTGCTTTTCTCTAACATAGCATCTTCAACAGCGGAACCGAATTGCATTTTCAACAACATTTTAAAAGTATTCGATAGGACATCTACAATTATACTCCAATCAAGAGGTATAACCCTGTTTGTTAAAACCGAATACAGACTATCATAGTAACCTCTCAACTCTTCTTCCATATACTTTTGATTTCCACCGTAAGAATTAAGAAATATGTTTTTATCTATTTTTACCTTTTTATCATTATTCTCATCATCTGGATAAGGTAATACACCTTTACTATAATAAAAACTCTTTTCAACCTCACTATTTAAATAATAAAACTTTTTCTTAGTTTTTAAAGAAATGCCTTTTAGTTCATTCCAATGAAAGGTTTCAGGCTCATTATCCTCATCTAATATANNATATGTAACAAATAACTCCATATTAAACTTAGAGTAGTTTTCCATATTTTTAAGTTTAAACAAAACAAGAGAAACGTCCTCTATTTTTGAAACCTTTACTGTGTTTTCATCAAACATAGTAAACAACTTATCTATATCTGCTTGTTTTATTTCTTTTTTAGATAAAGCTTCTTTTAACAATGATTCCAATACATTTTTCTTGAAATTAATATGAAAATAGTAAAAAGGCAAATCTTCAACACAAGTTGTATTAGAAAAGTCACCTGAACATAAATTTTTTATTTGAGTTTGAATATTGTTATTTAGATTTACTGCTTTAATAACATCCGTTGTAACCATGCGACTACCTCCAATTTAAAACCCAATACACTCCATTTTACCATAAACAACCCCATAATAACAATATACAGATAGTTTTTTCGGTGTTCACCGAAGTTATTTAATACTAAATACTACAAAACCCTTTATTTTAAGTATTTTATTTCGGTGTTCACCGAAATTTGCCAACCTCAAAGTTTGTGTGTTTTATACTCATAACATCAACAAACCTGTGACCTGTACGAATCAAACAATTAATTATATAATGGTCACGTTTGTTTATCTATTTAAATAAACAAGGAGGCTCTTATTATGAGTAAAAAACCAATTGATGTAACACTTTACTATCGTGTTTCTACAAAGGCAGAAGCACAGGAATCATCTTTTAAAAATCAACCTAAGTATTTTAAACTCTTACTCGGTCTACCCGAATATAAAAGATATAAGGCTGTAAAAAAAGTATACTGCGATTATGGTCTTTCTGGTACAAAACTTAATCGCCCAGGGTTCAGAATGATGTTAGAAGATGCAGGGTTAGACGTAGAGATACAAGACAAGAGTGATATCCCTCACCCTTTATATCCTAATAAACTTATGAAACAAAGAGTTTATATGACATCTGTAAACCCTAAGAAAAAACCAGAATTTGAAGAGATTTGGATAAAATCAACCAGTCGATTTGCAAGAAACATTAATGCTTATGATATAATATGTACTTTAAGATTAACTCAAGTATATGTTTTTTTCATCGACCAAAATCTAACCAGTAGGAATCCAGACCATATGCCTCTAATTCGTAAACGATTAGATGAAGATATGGCTTATTCAGAACAACTTTCTCGTACAAGACAAATAACACAAATTCAATATGAGGAAGAAAATAGATTATTAGGTTGTCCATTTGGTTATGAGTATCATAAAAAAACCAAGACAAAACTACCTTATGCAACTATTCACCCTATTGACGGGCCTATTGTCGAAAAAATGTATCAACTTGCTCTTAAATTTGGCTGTAAAGGAATAAGTGACGAATTACTTAAAGAAGGAATACTTAATTCTAAAACAGGTAAGCCTTTTAGTCCTTCTGCTATAAGGAATATTTTACACAATGAAAAGTACAAAGGGTTAAACAACTTAGGAAAGTACACAACAGGACCTCTTTTTGAAAAATTACCCTCTGCTATAATTAGAGAAGATTATAAAGATAGGTTACAAAAAACTGAACACTTACCCCAACTTATCAGTTTAGAATTATGGGAGGATGTTCAAGAAAAAATGAAGGAAAGGTATACAACACCTAACCCAAAAACAGGGTCAACAACAGGTTTAAGACCACCTTCACACCCTTTTAGAGACTTACTTACATGTGGCTCCTGCGAAAACCACTTCGTTTATGATAACAACAACGGACATGGATTTTTTAAATGCTCTACCAAAGCAACCAAAGGGGCATCTATTTGTAATTGTAATAACCTCTTTGTGTATCAACTCGATACTTTCCTTAATAACCTTATGAATGGTGAGTTACATGCAACAATAAAAGCAGACTATGAAAATACAATAATCTCTCTATTAACTCTTTGTGAGGGTTATTTAAACCGCTTAAAAAGTCCTTCTGCCGTAGATAATACAGAACTACAAGAACTAAATTTAAAACTTCAGAGTAAAGTAGCAGGACGAAGCAAATTATTAGATTTGTTAAGTTCTGGTGAATACGATTCCGAGCAAGAAAAAGATTTTGATATTCGCATAAAAAATATTGATTTAGAGATAAAAGGGTTAAAATTTGACATCTCTCAGTTAGAAACTTCTACATCGAGTATAGTCGAAAAATTAAATAACTTATTTAATTGTATTTTCTCTGAGTTTAAAATTGTCGAACATAAAAAAGAAAAATACAGCAGGGAAGAAATCTTAGAACTACTGTCACAAGTTCAAGTTTATGGAAAAACAAAACATGCACTTGGGGGTAAAAAACCCGATGTTACTTTGATACCTATCTTAAAACTGACAGAACAAGCACAAGGACTTATATTAGCAGGTTTTAGTGAATTTACTTACAAATTTAGGAACAGTCTACCCNNCAGGACCCTTCACCTTTACACCCATTTGATGACCCTTACCTTTCCGAGGCTGAAAGATATAACTTACTAGATAAAACTACTAAGAGTCAATGGCCTATAGGGGGAACTAAATATCTTCTCAATAATAATGCTTATGGTACTTCAACAGGAGAATTAGGATTTGTACCCAATTTAGGTATAGAAACTAACCCAATTATGCAACAAATCAAAGACTATACTCAAAAATTATATGACGAGTTCTTACAGGTAAGGGACCAAAACAACCATTAAGAAAAGAGATTGAGGATTAATCCTCAATCTCTTTTCACTCAGACCATCTAACAGTTTATAGGTTTTAGTGGTGTGTTTAAGACCATCCATTTTTACATATTTATGCGCTCTAAAAAACCTTGTAAATTTTTCAAATCTCAGATTTTTTGTGTTATACTATCCTTTGATAAGGTGGTTTTAATTTTTCACAACAGATAGGAATCCCTTGAAATCAAAGGATTCCCGAACCGTGAGGAAGCAGCCTAATGTAAGGCTCCTAGGCTCGCCAGGGGCCGGAAAAACAATGATTGCACAAAGAATACCCTCCATACTCCCCGACCTTACATTTGAAGAATCTCTTGAAGTTACGAAAATATACAGCATAGCAGGCCTTTTAACCGCAAACGGATTAATAAAGAAAAGGCCGTTTCGCTCTCCGCACCACACATCATCTCGCGCAGCCATAGCCGGAGGAGGCTCAAAGCCAAATCCCGGAGAGGTGTCACTTGCCCATTACGGCGTATTATTCCTTGATGAAATTCCCGAATTTCCCAAAAGTGTCATAGAGGTCTTAAGGCAACCTATGGAAGACGGCAAGATTTCAATTTCAAGGGCTAGCGGCTCCTTCACATTTCCCGCTAAATTCATGATGGTAGCCGCTATGAACCCATGCGTTTGCGGATATTATGGGGATTCCACCCATGAATGCTCATGCAGCCGGAACCAGATTGACAGGTATCTCGGGAAAATATCGGGACCGCTGCTGAACAGAATTGATATACAAATTGAAGTCTCTCCTGTTAAGTATGATGATCTTAAAAACGAAAGCATCGAAGAACCTTCATGCGAAATAAAAAAGCGGATTACAAGGGCAAGAGATATTCAGAAAAGCAGGTATGCAAATACAGGAATACTCACTAATTCGGAGCTAAGCAGCAAGTATATTTCAAAATACTGCAAAATTGATAAAGAGTCTGAGATGCTTTTAAAGGAAGCATTTGAAAGGCTTGGCCTTAGTGCTAGAGCATACGGGAAAATTCTGAAGGTGGCAAGAACCATAGCTGATTTAGACGAAAATGAATTAATCCAATGCAATCATGTAGCCGAGGCAATACAATACAGAAGCTTAGACCGCAAATATTGGAGGTAAAAATGGACAGGCTGAGTATAAATCAAAAAACAATCGCATGGCTCAATTCGGCAAAAGGAATCTCCAACAAAAAAATTGAAAAACTAGTTGATTATTTCAACGGAAGCCCCGAATACATATGGGACAATTTTGAGACCGAGAAATTTAATTTATCAATTTTAAAGCCCGAAACTATAAGTTCCCTTATCAACACAAAAAACAGCTTTGAAGAAAGGCTGCTTAAAAGGTTGGACAGTGAAAAAGCAAGCCTTATTACAATTTATGACGAATGCTATCCGAAAAGGTTGAGAGAAATTGAGGGTGCTCCTGCCATTTTATATTATAAGGGAACCCTGGAGGAAATTGATAATTTGTCGATATCCGTAGTTGGCTCACGGAAGGCTACTTCATACGGCAAATGGGCAGCAGAAAAACTTACCTCAGAGCTTGCCGCTTTCGGTGTCAACATAGTAAGCGGGCTTGCCGCCGGAATAGATTCCGTTGCTCATAAGGCTGCACTGAAATCAGGTACCAAGACCGTAGGCATCATAGGCTGTGGCATAGATGTCATCTATCCTAAATTCAACGAAAAACTTTATGCGGAGCTGGCGGAAAAAGGCGGTGCCGTAATTACGGAATACCCTTTCGGAATGCAGCCAATGCCAAATAATTTCCACGACAGAAATCGCATAATAAGCGGCTTGTCTGACGGCGTTCTGATTATCGAGGCGCAGGAAAAAAGCGGAACGCTTATAACCGCAGGTCATGCCGCAAACCAGGGCAAAGAAATATTTGCCGTACCCGGCAATATTGACAGCCTGTACAGCCGCGGAACCAATTCCCTCATCAGAGACGGAGCAAAGCTCACCACATCTGTGGAGGACATCATCGAAGAAATTCCGGAACTCAGAGAAAAATCCGATCTGAAAAGCAAATACGCATATTATCAAAAAATCACAGGCGAAGCAGATGAAAATGAAATAAAAATTATCGACTGTCTCCGCTCTGGAAGCAGGACAGCCCACGAAATAATCGAAGAGCTTAGAATGGATGCCGGCAAAATATTAAGCATGCTTACCATGCTTGAAATGAAGGGAGTCATAATTCAGATTACAGGCGGCAGGTTCACACTTCGCTAATGCTACATCAT
>DOON01000180.1 GCA_003514865.1 Clostridiales bacterium | reverse complement strand
ATAGGAATAGTGCTATTGAAGGTTTCATTTACGGTTATAGGTGCCATCATCGGATTTGTTATGATAATGGCTTTAATACCTTTGGGAATAGGATTGCTCATTATTCCGGCTATAGTCATAGGTATAATAGTTGCCATAGTCAAGTGTGTACAGCTTATATTTTAATATTAAAAATTGTTGACAAAATCTTCAAGTTTATGTATAGTCTTAAATATATTAACAATAATATATAAAATGACTAAAAGCGATGAAGAGAAGAGTAATTTTTTAATCATGACGCAGAGAACCGGGTTAGGTGAAAGCCGGAGATTGATTTTAAGACGAACATGGCCTTGGAGCTTTATACCCGAGCATTGTAAGGGTATGACGTTTGGTATACGTTACAATACATGGTTAGTAACCTACAGAGGCACATATTGTGAAATATGTGCAAATAAGAGTGGTAACGCGGAATTCGCCTCTTTGCTTTTTGCAAAGAGGTTTTTGTATGCCCTAACCCTNNTAACCCTGTTTTTTCGACCGGCAGGGAGAGAAAAACAGCGGTAGGTCAAGGACTTAATAAAATCAGGAGGCAAATATGAATAAAGGTAAATATTATTTAACAACGGCAATTGCATATACGTCCGGCAAGCCCCACATAGGAAATACTTATGAGATAGTACTTGCGGACAGTATTGTGAGATTCAAGAAATTAAATGGATATGATGTATATTTTCAGACAGGAACTGACGAGCACGGAGAAAAGATACAGATTAAAGCAAAGGATGCGGGCAAGACTCCTCAGCAGTTTGTTGATGAGGTTGCCGCTGAAATCAAGCGTATATGGGATTTGATGAATACAAGCTACGACAGATTTGTACGAACTACTGCTCCTGAGCACATAGAAAGGGTTCAGAAAATATTTAAGAAGCTATATGACCAGGGAGATATCTATAAAGGATATTACGAAGGCTGGTATTGTACGCCTGATGAAGCCTTCTTTACAGAATCACAGTTAGTTGACGGTAAATGTCCTGACTGCGGCAGGGAAGTACACATGGCAAGAGAAGAAGCCTACTTCTTTAGAATGAGCAAGTATGCAGACAGACTCATGAAGCATATCGAGGAAAATCCTAAGTTTATTCAACCTGAATCTCGTAAAAATGAGATGGTTAACAACTTTATCAACCCGGGACTGCAGGATTTGTGTGTTTCAAGAACATCATTTAACTGGGGGGTTCCTGTGACATTTGATGAAGGTCATGTTGTTTATGTGTGGATTGATGCCCTCAGTAACTATATAACATTTCTTGGCTATGATACAGAAGGAAATCACGACCAGCTATACAAGAAATACTGGCCTGCAGATGTACACCTTATCGGAAAAGATATACTGAGATTTCACACGATTTACTGGCCAATACTGCTGATGGCACTGGGAGAAGAGCTTCCGAAGCAGGTGTTCGGACACCCATGGCTTTTAGTTGGTGAAGGTAAAATGAGCAAATCAAAGGGTAATGTTATTTATGCCGATGATTTGGTAGATTTGTTCGGTGTGGATGCGGTAAGATACTATGTGCTGCATGAAATACCATTTGCTAATGACGGAACATTGACATATGAGCTGTTGATTGAAAGAATAAACTCGGACCTGGCAAATATCTTAGGCAACCTTGTTAACAGAACAGTCACTATGACAAATAAGTATTTTGACGGAGAAATCCTTCCTGCATCAGAGTATGAGCATATTGATGACGAACTTATTAAGCTTGCTTTAGAAACACCTATAAGAGTGGAAAAGAAAATGGATGAGCTGAAAGTTGCGGATGCAATTGATGAAATATTCTCACTCCTGAGAAGAAGCAACAAATACATCGATGAAACGCAGCCATGGGTGCTTGGAAAAGATGAGAGCAAGAAGGCTAGGCTGGGAACCGTATTGTACAATCTGCTTGAGTCAATAAGAATAGCAGCAGTACTGCTTGAACCATTCCTTCCGGAAACTGCACAGAAAATGCTTGAACAGCTGAACACAGATAAGAAAGACTGGGAGTCCCTGCAAAACTTCAACGGCATGGTTCCGGGTGAAAAGGTTGGTACGCCGGAGATATTGTTTGCAAGAATAGATACGGCTAAAAAAATAGAAGAGATAAATAAAATAAATGAAGCAAAGGAAGAAAAGAAAGAAAAGTCTTCTGAAAAGAATGAACCAGCCGAAGAGAGCAATGAGGAATTTGCGACTATCGATGATTTCGATAAGCTGGATTTAAGAGTTGCGGAAGTTATCAAGGCAGAAAGACATCCTAATGCAGATAAGCTCCTTGTATTTCAGCTTAAAGTCGGAGATGAAATGCGACAAGTAGTTTCGGGTATTGCGAAATACTACAACCCTGAAGATTTAGTGGGTAAAAAGGTTGTTATGGTTTACAATCTGAAGCCTGTTACCCTGAGAGGTGTTGAATCAAGGGGAATGCTCCTGACAGCAGAAAAAGGAAAGAGGCTGACAATGCTGTCAACATTGCAGGATATTGAAAGCGGAGCAACAGTGTCATAGAATATATAAAAATAAGGAGCTGCATAATGCAGCTCCTTGATTTTACGTTTGACTATTTTTAAACTTCTTTTTTCCACAATCCGTGAAGGTTGCAGTATTCATATGCAGCAACTGCAGCATCGCCTTCGTTCAATGCGAATACAGCTTCAGGAGCTTCCCCTGGCTTCAGACATTTTGTCTGAACTCCTTCTTTTGTTTCAAGGTAAATCCATTGAATATAGTGTTCTTCAACCATCGGGTGGGTTACGCTTCCTACCTTAACTGTTACTTTATTTCCTTCAACCTCAACAACGGGAACATGCTTTTCAACAGCTGCGTCCACTGTGTTAGGAACGAGTTCCTTCATTTCCTGTCCGCAACATACCAATGTTCCACCACCTGAAAGTACTAAATTAACTAAGTTACCACATGATTTGCATATGAAAAATTTTGTATTGGGTATAATGTCCTCCTATAATTTTATAATTCAACATTCATATTATACCCAAATCAGTAAGATTGAAACATATATTATTAATTTTCTGCTTCAATTTTATGTGTTTTTATTTTATACGCTGCTAAGCTCACAAATGCCATAGCTATAGCCATACATCCTATGTTCAGTATTGTTCTTGCTCCAATTTCCACCGCCAAAAAAATATCATCCTGAACAAGAGCTAATATTGTTTCGTAAAGACCAAGGCCTGGAACAATTGGAATTACTCCGGGAAATATAAAAATTGTCGCAGGCATCTTAAGCCTTCTGGCAAAAATTTCTCCCGAAGCAGCCACAAAAAAGGTGCCTAAAAAGAATCCAAGCATCGGGCTGTGATAAAGCTGGAAATATGTATAAATTACATAGCCTACAGATGCGACTGATGACGACAGAATAAGGGATTTCTTTGGAGCATTCATTATTAATGCAAAACAAAAAGCCNNCTCCTCCTATATTCCCCAAAATCCAAATGAATATGCAACATAAATGACAGAACCTACTCCGGCGGCTAACGAAGATGCTATCAGCAGAGCCTCGGCAGCTCTTGCAATCCCTGAAATTAAATCTCCTCGGATGGTGTCTCGTATTGCATTTGTCATGGCAAGGCCGGGAAGGAGGGGCATAATGCTTCCCACTATTATTTGATTGTAATTTCCGATGCCTGATATTGTTTTTGCCGCAACGGCAATAAATGCAATCAGCGCTCCGGATATAAGGCTTGAAAAGAACTTATAAGAGTGAAGACCTTCAAAGTATTTCGAAATAACGGCAGCAGCTAATCCTGCGAATAATGCTGCAAAGAATTCAAATAAACCTCCTCCGAAAAGAGCTGCAAAGAATGCCGACGAAATTCCGCCGTATATGAAAGGGTGCCTGTATTGACAGGGAGGCCCGTCGGCTATACTTTTCAGGTTTGTCAAAGCGTCATCTAATGATATGGCACCGGATGAAAGTTGCCTTGATATGTTGTTGGCATCATTTATTTTCTGTAGATTTATAGTACGGTTCTTAATTCTCTTGACTATGGTACGGTATTCCTCACCATCTGCGGAAATAGTGAGGTAAAAGCCCGTGGGAGTTGCTATGGCATCTGCCTCCATTATATT
>DOON01000124.1:8171-8541 GCA_003514865.1 Clostridiales bacterium | reverse complement strand
CACTCCATATCATAAAAAGCGCCAACCGTCATCTTGTTTTCGGTCAGTGTGCCGGTTTTATCCGAACAAATAACATTGATACATCCCACCGTTTCGGAAGCAATCATCTTTTTAACCAGAGCATTTTGCTTGGACAACTTGATAATGTTGATTGAGAGAGAAACCGCAACTATCGTAGGAAGTCCTTCCGGCACAGCGGCAACAATCAGCACGATGCTGGTGACAAAGGCTTCCATGACCTCTTCCAAAAACAAGCCTTCATGGGTAGCAAAGAAAATAATCTGCGAGATAAACACAATGGAAGCTGCAATCACACCGAGAATGGTGATAGTTTTTCCTAACCGTGCAAGCTTCTCCTGCAAGGGTGTGC
>DOON01000124.1:4242-8011 GCA_003514865.1 Clostridiales bacterium | reverse complement strand
CTGCGCTTCAGTCAACTCATGGGCAATCTTGCCGAACTCGGTGGAATCACCCACAGCGGTAACAATCATCTTGCAGTAACCGTTCGTAATATAGTTGCCGCAGTAGAGCATATTAACGCGCTCTGCAAGAGAAGTCTTTTCATCTACAAATTCAAATTCGGCGTCCTTTTTCGCTGGTATGCTTTCGCCTGTCAGCGCTGATTCATCGGCGGTCAAACCCGCACTTTCCAACAATCTGCCGTCTGCCGGAATTTTGTCGCCAGTGGAGAGCAGAAGAATATCTCCGACCACAATCTCGTCCTNNAACCGATAAGAAGATGGCCGCAAAGACGCCAACGACTTCTAAATAGTCGGCTTCCCCACCAGTGACGCCCAAGATGATGTTCACCGTCAATGCAATGATACCCGCCATAATCAGCATGATAATCATTGGCTCTGTAGCGGCGTTCCAAATGCGCCGGAGGATTGATTCTGGCTTCTGCCTTGTTAGGACATTTGCGCCATACTCACGTCTATTCTCCTCTACTTGCTCTGCTGTCAGCCCTAATGTTGAATCAGCATTAAGACGTTTCAACAGAGCTTCTTTTGTTTCCATAAATTCGTTCATTCTACACACTCCCTAGTCTTTCCCAACAAAAAAGACTCAAGCATGTCTAACCATACATGAGTCAAAATAAAAAGACCATGTATGGGAAAAACCATACATGAGTCTCGTTCTTTAAGACAAGCCAGACCAAACGGTCAGCGTGTTGACTTGCCACGCAATAATCTACGCAAACTACTCCCTCAAGTTAGTATTTTAAGTTGTTTAAATAATTATAACACAAACTATGTCTATTAGACAAGGGGTAAATAAGTTTTGTCTCAAAGGTTATTATAATCCTACATATGTCTATGCTCCAGCATTTTTGCATCATTACACATCGATAAAATTTGTGATACAATAAACATCGCGTTTGAATATAATTTGATTCCAGGTTAATTGTTTGTGCTCTTTTTCAGGCTGCCTGTCAAAATAAAATTTGCAGCAATAAAACTAATCATATTGCTTCGCTTTATTTCGACAATTTTTCTGTGAAATATCCTGGTGGTATTAACAATGTAGGAACCTTAAAAAATGGATGTTACTTCTAGCATTGCTAATATTAACAAACCTAATGATCTTGTATCTTCAATAACTAACTACCATCTTTAAAATCCATAGTAACTATTTTTGATCTTTCTTTTGTTTGATAATCCATAAGCACCGATATACCGTTTATAGTAATAGGCTTATAACCATCATTTAATTTGGTAAGTGTGAAATAAACAGATGTGCAACACCATGATTTCTATAACCTTACCTTTAGACAATCATTGTNNAAAAAAAAAAACAAACACAAAAAAAAAAAAAAACCCCTTCCAAAAGCATAGTTTTCGCTTCTTCAGTAATAATCATTTTTCTCTTTCTCCAAATCACTTTATCAGATTAATTTCTTATAATTATCTGAGTAACTCGTTTAATTTATCACCTTTTATCTCTTCTGCACTCCAACTGATAATAGCAAATTTGCCATTTGAATGCGTATCAACTTTGTTTATCCACTCAATCTCATTACTTGCTTTTGCTGAAAGCATTTTATTAGTTGTATTTGAGTTGTATAGAGAAGAGTTTACTACCCACCATTCTGTATTAATATTTGCACGTTTTAAATCCTCTTCCAAACGCATAGCTTCGTATACAGGTGTAGTTTCAGGTAAAGTGACAATAATAACTTCCGTTTCAGCTGAATTTTTAAGTCTTGGCAAAAGCTTTTTAGCTGATTCTGGCGTATCACCTTGTGAACGTGATATTTCTTTGTTATAGCTTTGCGTTGATTCCAATAACAACAACGTATGGCCTGTAGGAGCTGTATCTATGACAACTATTTGACCTTCTGCTTTTTCAACAATATCAGCAAAAGCCCTAAATACAGCTATTTCTTGAGTACATGGTGAACGTAGATCTTCTTCTATATAAGCTATATCTTCTTCAGACATTGTTTCTCTTACTTTAGAAAGTACCTCTTCCTGATATTTTTTAAGTTCCGCTTTTTCGTCGATATGACTCATTGTTATGCTTCTGTTTTCCTCAATTATATGCTTGAGGTGCGCAGCCGGATCTGTAGTGGTTAAATGTACCTTTTTGCCTTTATTGGCTAATCCTAAAGCAATTGCAGCAGCTATTGTAGTTTTGCCTACGCCTCCTTTACCCATTGTAAAAATTACCTTCTTGCCGTTGCTGTAAAGATCATCTACAATGTCTTTTAAGTATTTTATTGAATTAGCATTAATTTTTTCATCTCTTACTTTATATTTATCGTCTGTTAGAAATAATCTCACATTTTCAATTCCGGTAATATTATAAGCTCTAAGAGGTATTACATAGGTTGTAATATTTTTAAGCCCAATTGGCATTTCTGACAATGCTTTTTGCTGCTTGATATAATAACTTTTAGATATCTCGTCATCGTACTCAGTAAACAGTCCGTTAATTACTAAGGATTGATTTCTTACACCAATTTCCGAGAGTTCCTTGGAAGCTCTTTCTGCTTCGACCAATGATCCAATTTCTAGTCAGGTGACAAGAATAAGTGTTGTCAAATTGCCATCTGATAAGGTCTCAACTGCCTTTTTATAGACATCTTTTTTATCTTCAAGTCCTGAAAGCTGACCTAAACATGATGCACCATGAGTACTTTCACTGATAAAGTTACTCCATGCTGAAGGTAGCTGCAACATTCTTAATGTGTGACCGGTTGGTGCAGTATCAAATATAATATAATCATAATCCTTCTCAGATTTTTCGTCTGTAATAAAGTTTGAAAATTCGTTAAATGCTGCTATTTCCACTGTACAAGAGCCTGATAGCTGTTCTTCCATATTTTTAATAACTGATTCAGGCATCAGTCCACGATATGGTCCTATTATACTTTCACGGTATTCCGCAGCAGCTTGCACCGGATCAAGATTAGCAACTGTAAGATTGGGAACCTCTTTGATTTGAACACCCTTGTTATCTAATTCAGTATCAAACACATCCTGTAAATTAGATGCAGGATCTGTACTTATTAATAAAACTTTTTTACCCATGTCCGACAAAGTTACGGCTGTGGCACAAGCAGCTGATGTTTTACCAACACCACCCTTACCTGTGAAAAATAAATATTTTGTCAAATTAATATTTATAGGGTTAAATTTTTCCATTTTGCCTCCTATTTGTTTCAATGCATAACAGCATGAATATGTTTACTCTTTTAATTATTTTGACGGAAACCAGTGCGTTGTTTTATTTGCAATGTAGACTAAAAACAGCATTGTCGGCACTTCTGTTAAAACTCCTACAGTAGTAGCGAGGGCAGCCGGAGAATCCATACCAAACAACGCTATCGCAACCGCTACTGAAAGCTCAAAAAAATTCGATGCTCCAATCATCCCGGCCGGCGCTGCTATGTTGTAAGGAAGCTTAAGCCATTTACAGGCAGAATATGCAATAAAAAATATTAATAATGTCTGTATAGTAAGAGGAATTGCTATCAACAAAATATGCAACGGATTGTTTAGGATTGTATCCCCTTGAAATGAGAATAACAACACAAGCATTAACAGTAATCCTGCAGTAGTTGCACCGTCAAATTTAGGTAGAAAGTCATTTTCAAAGTATTCCAACCCTTTTTTCTTAATAACATTCAACCTTGTTAATATGCCACCTGTTAATGGAATTACTACAAAAAGAACTACTGATAAAACC
>DOON01000124.1:3387-4176 GCA_003514865.1 Clostridiales bacterium | reverse complement strand
ATTGGTTGCAACCTGAACAACTGTATAAGCAGGATTCCCTTTTGTCAATGTGCTCCATACAAAAACCATTGCTGTACAGGGTGCTGCTCCCAATAATACTGCACCGGCGAGATATTCTGTCGCAAGTTCAGGTGTAATAAGGTTTTTAAATACAATAAATAAGAAAAATGACGCTATTGCGTACATTGTAAAAGGCTTAATAATCCAATTTGTAATCCATGTAACATAAAGACCTTTAGGATTTTTGCCTACATTTTTAATACTTTGAAAATCCACTTTCATCATCATAGGATAAATCATTACCCAAATTAATATTGCAGTTGGTATCGAAACATTAGAGTATTCNNCTCCGAAAAATTCAGGGATCGCTGGCATAAATCTACCTATAAGAACCCCTGTCGCCATACATAGCCCAACCCATAATGTTAAATATTTTTGAAAAAATCCTATTTCGTACTTATTTTCACTGCTCATAATATCCTCCTTACAACAATCTCCGTCACTATCACAGGAGCATCCGCATGATTTTTTTCTGCTCGCCTTTAGAACATTTGGTAGAGAACCAAACCCACTAACAGTAACACCAAACATTTTTGCAATTTCTTCATTGGTCGGATATCTGCCTGTTACAACCAGTTCACCATCCAATATTGTTGCCGGAAGGACATCAACACCTTTCTCATTAATTAAGTTATTAATTTTATTGTTTTTAATAAATTCCTGAGGCGCATTTGATAAATTAAATCTTTCAATTTCTATCCCCTTATTATTTAACGTATTAATAACAGT
>DOON01000124.1:2958-3382 GCA_003514865.1 Clostridiales bacterium | reverse complement strand
CTTGATATCCTAATTAATTCCGGATCTACACCCACACCACATATGCCTGTTGGACAGCACATTGCCGGTTCAAATATTTGCATTTTTTTCATATTATTCTCCTTATATTCATGTATTGTTTTATAAGCATTTACTCATATTTAACAAAATTATTACAATAGACTTCCCGCCTTTATTTTCGAAGCGAGTTCTTTTACCTTTTTCTCAATTTCTGCTATAGCAACCTCAAACTCTTTATCACCTTTGTCTGTCGGATCATCTAATCCCCAGTCTTCTTCATACTTGCTGTCAACAAAAGGACATATAACATTACATCCCATTTTTATGGTTATATCAACTTCAGGAAGTTCTGTTATTAGCTTTGAATATTGAGTCTTTTCCATATCAATATTATAAATCTTTTTTATCATCCTTACTGCATCCT
>DOON01000124.1:1332-2927 GCA_003514865.1 Clostridiales bacterium | reverse complement strand
GTTTAGTTTCTGTTCCAGCTGAGTAGCTTTTAAATACATCTCCTGCAAAATGTTTACTTAATGCTTCAGCCATTTGGCTTCTACAAGAATTATGAACACATCTAAATGCTACCTTTGGCTTATTAGATGTTTTTATTTTATCTACAATGCTTTCAACAACTGGTTCTGTCATATACCTTCTCCTCTATATTAAGTTTTGGAAGTGAACTTCTTCGTTCCATTAATATTGTATTTCTCCAAATTCCAAACTTATCTCTCCCAATTTTTTCTCTATATCCAACTTCTCTAAAACCACATTTTTTGAATAAATTAATACTTGATAGATTATTTTGCATGATACTAGCTTGCAAAGTCCATATACCTCTTAATTCTGATTGTTCAATAAGATGCTTTAACAGTATCTGTCCAATACCTTTTCCTTTATAGTTATTATCAATGTATATACTAATTTCAGCCAACCCAGAATAAACACATCTACTAGAGACAGAAGTTAAAGCAGTCCACCCTATAAGTTTTTCATCATCAAATATTCCAAATCTACAAAAATTAAGATGTGATTTATCCCATTCTTCAAATGTTGGACATACATTTTGAAAAGTAGCTAAATTTGTTTCTATACCTTGTTTATAAATAAAATTTACTCTATCATAATTTTCTTTCTCAAGCTCTTTAATTTCCATGCCCATGCTTTGTATATTTTTACTACTCATTGTTGTCCTCCTTAATAGTATTTTATAAGCGTATTTTACTCACAAGGTATGTTTCCTTTTATCAACAGCATTCTCCACCCCCTGAACAATCACAACTAGGTTCATTGCCGGTAAGCCAACCCCAAATAACTGCAGCGGCACATCCTACTCCAGAATCAACTGATATAGCTTTTGTAGGGCAATTTATCGCACAAGCTCCGCACTCCATACATCGATTCTTATCTTTTACCTGAGCCTTTTCCCTATCAATACAAAATACTCCATGAGGACAAACATCTGTACATATCCCACAACCTACACATTTTTCAGCCGATAAAGTTAAAGTTACAACATTTTTAAGATATTTATTACTCATATTACACTCCTTATAAAACTTACAATATTGCCACTAACAACAGCACACTTCCTACAACAGATGAAAGAGCAATTAACGGTACTGCTACCTTCATTTCCTTGATTACGCCAGAAAAAGAAGTATAGGTCGACGAGCCTGTGAAATTCATTGCCAAAAAAGATGAAAGTGAAGGCAGTACCAGTAAATATCCTATGGCAAGTAGCCAATATCCCAAAGTAAACCATCCCTTAAACAAAACAAATCCCAATGTCCAGCAGAGACCCAGTAACCAGCCTTTCAGAGCAAATGCCCTTACGGGAATAAACGGAAGAAGCAAAGGTGTAACAACGGTTCCCATTAATACGGCACCTGCATAAATAATAAAATCGTCAACCCCAAAAGGTCGTGAAGCAAATAAATTAATCATAAACAAAACTCCGAAAACCATTAATGAAGTTTTTGTAGCCTGCACCAATTCCACAGGTGTTAAAACCAGCCTATCCCACATTGTAAAGTTCACAGTGCGCATTTCATGTGTAATTGAGCCAGTA
>DOON01000124.1:0-1280 GCA_003514865.1 Clostridiales bacterium | reverse complement strand
CGCACAGGGCCATAAACAACTGAAAATCCCGATTGCCTTGTCACTTCATAAGCACATACACCAGGTGCACCTAACTGCGGTAAAATCAAGGTTCTATGTGATACAATCTCGGACAATCCTGACTTTAATATACTTCTTACCAATTCATCCGTTCCAAACGTACCTTTACCAGCTGCACACCAAACATTAATGCCCTTCGTATCGAGTATCAGAATCCAGCAATCAAGTCCCGAAAGTTCTTTTCTCAAAGTATCAAATGTCAATTTATAATTTGAACTGACAATCACGGGAGATATCTTATCAGGTTTTCCAACAGCATAAATCCCAGGATTTATTTTATAATCCATTCTCCCTATATTCCAACGCACTTTCCAAGCTCCAAGCGNNTACCTTTCGAAGTATGAATTTCACCCGTAACCCATCTATCATCTTTTCCGTATTGTGTTATAGGCTCTCCGGCACAGCAACTATCAGATGAGCAGCAACAGGATTTTTCTTTACTCATTTTCATCACACTCCTTACAGCAATTTGTGTTTTCTCTACAAATACAATTTTCCTTATCGGATGTGATATCACAAAAAAACTGCTTGGTTTTACTAATGCTATCCGCATCCAGCGAGTAGTACGTCCATTTGCCTTCCTCTCTGCCTTTGACAAGCCCGCACTCACACAGAAGCTTCATGTGATGGGACAACGTGGATTGGGACATTTCAAACTTCTCTAAAATCATACAGGCACAAAGTTCACCACAAGAGAGCATATCCACGATCATAGCCCTTTTAGGGTCGCCCAGCGCCTTAAATACTTTAGTATGTTCCAAATACTTTTCCATATTACACCTCAAATCTATAAACTTCGATATGACTATTTTATGCGTCAAATCGAAAAATGTCAATATGATTATTAAAAATATTTGCCTTGAATTATCTTAACTTACTATAGTTCATTATGTCGCNNAAACTATTCTATTACTTACTTTCTCCAACAACTCCTATACTTTTAACCAATCTGATGTCATGCAGTCTGTTGCGTTTACCGCCATTATGGCTACGGTATGAGAATATGTTCTTTCGTCTCACATGACACCTCTAATCGATTAGTCTTTTTAAAAGAAGGGGGACTTATGCACTAATAATATGGAACACATAAGAGACATGGGAATATTATGTCGTTGTACAGGCTATTTACTTACCTGTAAAATAAAAATAAAGGAACGTGAGAAATCATGGCAAATATATTTAATATAAATAGTGAAAGTATAAAAGAAGATAATGTTCAA
>DOON01000206.1:5739-6363 GCA_003514865.1 Clostridiales bacterium | reverse complement strand
TCAAATCCGCCCATAAACAGACATCCTGTTTATGCCGGACAAATCATAAATATTCCGGGCTTCACCTATACGGTGCGTCAAGGTGACACCCTCAACAAAATTTCTGGGAAATTCAACATTCCTCTTAACATGTTACTTTCATTAAATCCCAGGATTGCTTGTGAAGGGAATATTACCGAAGGTCAAAATATTTTTATAACAAACAGGCCATCTGCCGGCAATTCTGAGCAGATATTTTCAATCGAAAAAAATTCAGAAAGTATCATGTCCGATATTGACAGCGAAAACTGGACAGATGCAGAGCAAAAAGCATCACAGATAAAAAGTGATTTTACTCAATTAACGCCTTTTTTTATAGAGCAAGGCGCGCCCGAGGAGCTAATCACCACAATCAGTGATGCAATAACAAAACTGCTGGAAGCTCTAAACTCAAAAAATGTTCATCTTTCCAAGGTGCAGGCTTTCATAATTGGAGAATACTATTCTGACATACTGGATATTCTGAGGAGAAACAACCAAATAACATAATAAAACACCCGGCAAAGCCGGGTGTCAGACTGTTCCGAGTGTATAATTACGATAAAATTATGCCTTTGCCCATGGATTGAGCCTTAGATGTAAGAT
>DOON01000206.1:0-5712 GCA_003514865.1 Clostridiales bacterium | reverse complement strand
CTGATCATAAATTTATCGTTGCCATACCTGCCTGCAACATCAATTCTTCTTGAATTTGCCCTCAGTATCTGAGCAACCTCTTGAATGATTTTATCCGCCTGATTCATCCCATATATTTTGTTTATCTTCTTGAAATTATCAATATCAAGCACCAACAGGCAAAAGCTTATGCCTTCCTCCCTATAGCTGGTTATGCTGCTCTTTATGCTTTCATTTATAAACTGGAAATTGTACAGTTTAGTGAGCGTATCTATATTTGCTTTGGCTTTCATCTCATTTTCCAAATGCTTTATTTCTCTCTCCTTTTCAAGAAGAAGCCGCTTCATTTCTTTTTTTTCGGTTAAGTCTTGCATGGCAACATAGAATGTATTTTTATCAAAGCCAAATATGCTGAATCTTATAAATTTATCAAATCCGTTCACATATTGCTCAATTACCTTATGGTCGCTGGTCATAGCGGCCTCACTAAGAATCTTAGGCCAATCAAATATTGAATTCAGAGTAATTGGAAATAAATCCGTGAATTTTTTATTTAATATATCCTCTACCGATTTATTTACAATGTACTCGGTGGGCTTGTTAGCATAAACAGCCACAAGGTCTGCCTTTCCTTCATCATTGCTGACTATTCTGCACTGAATAATTGCATCGGATAGANNTTGTACCGCCCTACCTTTTAATGAATTTTAATAATCCTGAAACTCTTCAAAATCATCACAACTTCCGTCAATCAATTGCGATACTGCCTTTTTCACCGTACTGTATTCAAAGCCTTTGTTTATTAAATAGTTTGATAGCTTAATGTACTTTTTGCGCAGGTCTTCCTCCTTCAATGTACTAAGCTTTTTGGCACCAAGTAGGCGTGCCCTTTCCAATTCGTCTTCGTCACACATCATGCTCATTTTTTCTTCAATTATATCTCTGTGGACCCCTTTTTCGTATAGTGCTTCTTTAATTCTTCTCTTTCCCTGCTTGGACGAGTTAATCTTGCTGTTTATAAGCAATTCACAAAACCTTTCATCATCCAGATATCTCTGACTCTTGAGCTTCGCAATTGCATTTTCTGCAAACTGCTGGTCAAAACCCTTTTCTTTAAGCTTTTCTCTAAGTTGTTTTTCACTTTTTACACTCCTGGCCAGAATTGACAAAGCATGATTATACACATTGATCTCTTCCTCAGCCTTTAGTATTTCGTCAACAAATTCATCATCAAGCTCCATACTTTTCTTCAGAGAATATTTAATCATTATATTTAAGTCAATACCAAAGGCATAGCTATCATCAAGATATATATTTACTCTGTTCTTATTTTTTTTCTGATACTCAATTTTAGTAATTTTCTTCATAGCACATCCTTAGCCATTTTCTATATTTTAACATATGTATCGAAAATTATCAATATTTGTATTATTATATGCAGGAAATTACCCTAAATTAAGAAGTCGCCGCACAAACTGTGCAGCGACCATACTTCAATTATCTTATATTTTTGAACCTTTCCCTGATCATTCTCTCTTCCTCGTCCTGTGCTTCATCTATTACGAGACCGTGAGGGATTTTCTGTCCGTTTTCATCCACCGTTATAAAGGTTATGAATCCGTCAACAGGAGTTGTTTTTGCTATCTCTGTTTCCATCTTTGTGTAAACAGCTATGCTTGTTTTTCCGAGATGCACCACTTTGCTGGTGAATTTAACTATTTCTCCCATGTTGACCGGGTGTCTGAACAGCAGCCCATGTATATTCAGGCATACTACATTTTGCGGATTTCCCATTGTTGATGATGCAGCTATAAATGCTGATTCCACAAACCATTCCGCCGTCCTCCCGGCAAACAATGTGCCATGGTGATTTAATTCTTACGATTTTACCAATCGCGAATTGATATACTCTTTCATACAATTCCTCCATTATAATGTCAGTTCTTGATTTTTGTTATGCCACATAACCAGCATAGGTCCGGCTATGCAAACCGATGAATAGCATCCGCTGATGATACCTACAAGCATAGGCAGTGAGAATGTCTTTATAGAATCAATATTGTAGACATATGCAAGTATAACCACTATCAAAATGCTTACAGCTGTGGTTATGCTTGTCTTCAATGTTCTTGAAAGTGTTTGGTTTATACTTGTATCTACCAGCTCTTCAAAAGACTTTTTCACAAAATAAGGCTGATTTTCCCTTATGCGGTCATAAATAACTATGGTGTCATTTATGGAATATCCTATTATAGTAAGGGTTACAGCTATAAATGAATCATTAATCGGCATCTTAAGTATTATAAACGAAAAGAACACAATCAGCACATCATGGAACAATGCAATAAGACCGATTACTCCTGCCGACGTTCCCGATATCTTTTTGAACCTGAATCTTACATACAGTATTATAAAGATTGAGGTCAAAGCTATGGCTATCATACCATTCATCAAAAACCTCTTTCCGATAAATGGTTCCACAACATTTGATTCTGCCAGCGTCAGATTTAATTCGGGAAATTCTTCCTTCAAAGCCTTGTCAAGTCTTTCCTGCTCTCCGGCCTCGAGACCGCTGTTGCCTGACAGATTCAGAACTATATTCTTGCTGTGAGTTATAAGGTCGTCCGTAAGCTGCACTTCTGTACTTCTGTTCAGAACTTCAGACACCCTTTTCTCGGCCACCTTAGAATCAATTTCTCCGGTGTATGAATATTTTATTATTGCTCCGCCCTTAAATTGGATAGACAAGTCAATCCCGTTGATAACGAGGGAAATCACTCCTGCCATAATGACAATCAAGGAAATCGCAAAGAATATTTTTCTGTTTTTATAAAATTTAATCATTATTTTGCCTCCCTTGCTTTCATTCCATAAAATGATTTTTTCATGAAAATGTCGTTCATGCTCATTGATTTTGTCATTATTCTTGAGGCTGTAACACCTGAAACAAAGTTCAGTATACATCCGACCATAAGCGTATATCCAAATGAAAGCATAGAGCCTGTTCCGAATATCATCATTATAACCGCAGCAGCAATCGTGGTAATATTTCCGTCAAACACTGCTGAAAAGGCCTTGCTGTATCCCGTATCAATTGAATATCCCAAGGTTCTTCCCTCATTGAGCTCCTCAATAATTCTTTCAGAAATTATTACATTGGCATCAACTCCCATTCCAATTGAAAGTATAATACCTGCAATACCCGTTAATGTAAGAGTGACCTGAGGTATGGAAAGCGCAAGCATCTGCACAGAAATTTGCAGAAGAATTGCAAAGCATGCCACAACTCCCATAATCCTATAATAAAAAATCATAAACAGGCATACTGCAATAAATGAGATTATTCCTGCTGTAACCATTACGTCAAGCGCACCGGAACCCATTGTCGGAGTAATTGTGCTGTGATTTTTGGATACGAGAGAAAAAGGCAGTGCTCCTGAATTTATTTTATCAGATAATGATTTTGCCTCCTCCACACTTTTCATATTAGTTATAATTGATTTTCCGCCTGTTATTTTTTGAGTAACTCTTGGGGCTGATATGAGCGTCTCATCCATATAGATTGAAATATACTGGTCGATCAGTTTTTCTGTAGCATCTGAAAACGCCTTGTCTCCCTTGTCATTAAACTCTAATGTGACAACCGGCTCATTTGTTCTGCTATCCAGTTGCACGTTACTCGCCTTCACATCCTTGCCCTCAACTATAATATTTCCCTGAGGGTCTCTGAAGGTGAGCCTTGCTGTTTCTCCGAGCTCCGCAATTGCTTTTTGCGGGTTGAAGTCAGTCTCTCCTGATTTCCATGGAAATCTTATTATTATGTGACCGCTGCTTTTGTCCACGGTAATTTCCCTGTCCAATATATTTTAAGCGTCCATTCTTGTTTCCATTATTATTCTTGCATATTCAAGCTCACTGTCTGTGGGCACCCTGTCGAGGTCAGCAGGCTCAAATACAGCCTCAACCCCTCCTCTTATATCTATTCCGAAACGAATCTCTTTCATACTTCTGATATGGATTGGCCCTGCATTTACACCAAATAAGGCTGTCAATGAAATTGCCGCAATCAAAAGCATGACAATAATGTACATATGTTTATTAATCCTCATTTTTCCTCCTGTTTTAATTATCTCTATGCGGGTAAATTAATATATCCGCTGTATCCTCGCTCCTTACCATCCTTTTTGTTGGTAAAAAATACAACAAGTGCACTGTAGTGATAGAATCGTAGAACGGCATCCATATAATCCGCATATCTCCGTCCATACAGATAACCTGAATTTACAATGCTGAGCATAACATATTCTATGCCTAAAAATATCAAAATACCCTTGCTCCATTTAAAAAGCTGAATGCCCTCGATTCTGCTGACAAGTTCTTCGTCTATCATAGCCTCGAAATAAGGATAATGATTCCGCAATTCCAAATCAGAAGGGTTTTGCTTCCCTGGTTCAATAAAAAAAACCGAAGAAAAAATGACTATAACCATTATAATAATTACCATCTTATGTTGATATAATTTCATAAGTCACTTTCCTCGATTCTATCTCTTTATTTATTATTAGCCGTTACCTTTAGCATTATGCTGACAGCTCCGTAAATTACGATAATTACTATAAAGATGGCTGCCATACCCATTCCCATAAGCTTTAAGGAATTCATAACATTTACATAATTTATACCCATGCCTTACCTCCTACATTAATCCCGGAACAAGACCAAGTATTACTCCGCCTGCTATAACCGATGCTATTTGTCCTGAAACGTTAGCTCCAACCGCATGCATGAGCAGATGGTTCTGTGAATCAGCCTCAAGACCCATTTTCTGAATAACCCTTGACGACATTGGAAAAGCAGAGATGCCGGCCGCTCCAACCATAGGATTTATTTTTTCCTTCAGGAACAAATTCAGGAATTTTGCAAATAACGTTCCTGCAATTGTATCAAATACGAATGCCAGTAATCCAAGTCCCATTATTAGCAATGTTTCAAATGTAACAAAGTTTTCTGCTCTCATACTTGCAGCAATTGTAATTCCAAGCAGCAAAGTTATTAAATTGACCAGATCCTTCTGAGCAGTTTCTGACAATGCTCTCAACACACCACATTCTCTTATTAAATTCCCGAACATCAGGAATCCTACCAATGATATTGAAGCCGGTGCAACCAAACCTGCTATTATTGTAACTCCTATGGGAAACAACAATCTTGTCATCCTCGAAACACTCTTGGGATTGTATTTCATCTTTATCTTTCTGTCCTTTTCTGTGGTGCAGAGCTTTATGGCAATCGGCTGAATAATAGGAACCAATGCCATATATGAATATGCNNTGCCATATTTTGATTCAAAACACCGGACATGGGTATGTTAACTAAAATTGCACCGAAGCCCATAGGTAGTAAAAGTGCAGGCTCCAATTCCTTGGCGATAGCCAAATATATAAGAGTTCCTCCGATTATCCACATCAAAATTTGCTGCCAGGTTATTTGTGCTATTCCTTGATATAAAAACTCCATTTTTTGCTCCTTTTATTTTATTCTTGTGTATTCTAATATAAATATTTTTTTTAGGCAATTATTCGTATACAATAAAATAATTTATTTTTAAGCATATTTCTTATATTTTATCTGAATTTTAAAGAAGTTTCTCGTCGAGACATTCCTTTGCTTCAATTTGCTTCATATATCAAAAAGCCTGCAATCGGGAGGGCTCTTCCTGCATTCTTTCTCGCA
>DOON01000159.1:17081-19090 GCA_003514865.1 Clostridiales bacterium | reverse complement strand
TCCGATCTAGGACAACTTCAGCATTATAATGATTGCATTGGTTAATAACGAGCCAAAGGTACTGACACTGAAGGATATGATTCATCACTATGTTGTTCATCAGAGGGAAATAGTTGTAAGAAGGACAAAGTACGATTTAGATAAGGCTGAAGCAAGAGCTCACATAGTTGAAGGTCTGAGAATTGCCATAGACAACATAGACGAGGTAATAAGAATAATAAGAGCATCATATGACAATGCAGAGCAAAAATTGATGGAAGCATTTAATTTGTCCGAAATTCAGGCAAGAGCGATTGTTGATATGAGATTAAGACGCTTGCAAGGTCTGGAAAGAGAAAAATTAGATGCCGAATATAACGAGCTGCTCAGAATGATAGCTGAATTTAAAGAAATACTTGCAAATCAACACTTGGTTGACCAAATAATCAAGGATGAATTAAAAGAAATAAAAAATACCTTCTATGATGAAAGAAGAACGGATATTATCGCCGATGAAGGTGAAATAACAGTTGAAGATTTAATAGAAGAAGAAAATGTGGCAATTACTCTTACAAATTTCGGATATATAAAGAGACTGCCGGAGGATACATACAAAGCTCAAAACAGAGGAGGAAAGGGAATAACTGCCCTTACTACAAGGGAAGAGGATTTTGTAAAGGATTTATTCATTACATCAACTCATGACAACCTGCTGTTCGTAACAAACAAGGGTAAAATGTATCGAATCAAGGCATATGAAGTTCCTGAAGCAAGGCGTCAGGCTAAGGGTACTGCTGCAATAAATCTCATAAACATTGACACAAATGAACAGGTAAGAGCGATAATTCCAATAAGAGAATTCAATGACAACGAGTTTTTGATTTTCGTTACGAAAAAAGGAATTATAAAGAAAACTAAATTGAGTGAATTTGATACAATCAGAAAAACAGGACTTGTTGCAATAAAGATAGCTGATGACGATGAACTAATAGGAGTAAGCAAGACTGACGGAACAAAGGATGTATTCATTGTTACAAAATACGGTAAGGGAATAAAATTCAGCGAGGAAGATGTCCGTGAAACAGGCAGAAACACCATGGGTGTAAAGGCTATGACAATGTCTGGTGATGAGCTTGTATCAATGAGCATTATCAAAACGGGCGATGAAAATAAATTTATCCTCACAGTAACTGAAAACGGATATGCAAAAATAACGCTGGCAGAGGAATACAGATGCCAGAACAGGGGCGGAAAAGGAATGAAGGCCCACAACATTAATGATAAAACAGGTCCTATAATTAGTTCATTAATTGTTGAAAAGGAAGATGACATAATGATACTGAGCTTGAACGGATCTATAATAAGAATGCATGCACCTGAAATTTCAATTATGGGAAGAGATACTCAGGGAGTTATAGCAATGAGACTTAACGGAGAAGACAAGGTTGTTTCAATTGCGAAGGTTTTTTCAGAGGAAACTATAGAGACGGAAGAAGAATAAGAAAAACGGAGGGTATTATGTCATTAAATATAGTATATGAGATAAATGAAAATACTTTGGAAGTGAAGCCTGTGGGAGAAGTAGATATATATACTTCTCCTGAATTGAAAAATAAAATTTATGAGCTTATTGAAGAGAAAAATATAAATATTCTCATTAACGGTGAAGAGCTTGATTATATTGATTCAACAGGACTTGGAGTTTTGATGGGCATTTATAAAAAGCTGCAGGAAAAAAGTTTAAATATCAGAATTATAAATTTAAAGCCTAATATNNTATACAAGCTTTTTGATATAACAGGCTTAAATAAAATTTTCAGCATTCAGGAGTAACGTATGGATAAAATAAATTTAACCATTCCAAAGAAGTCTGAATATATGAGCACTATAAGACTTACAACTTCTGCTTTATCGAGCTTGAAGGAATTTAATGTTGATGAAATAGAAGACTTAAAGGTTGTTATTTCAGAAGTTTGCACGTTTTTCATGAGTAATATCGAAAAAAGTGACGAGCCTCTCAATATAAGCTA